>CALKJP010000183.1 GCA_937995645.1 uncultured Bacteroidia bacterium | reverse complement strand
TTATTGGTTATTGGTTATTGGTTATTGGTTATTGGTTATTGGTTATTGGTTATTGGTTATTGGTTATTGGTTATTGGTTATTGGTTATTGGTTAATTGATTGAGACTAATTGAAATTAATAGAGATTGGTTGTATAATTGAATTTAAAAATTGCAGATTGCAGATTTTAAAATTCTCAATCCTAAGCTCTAAATTCTAAAAAAACATTAAAGACTTTATTATTTCATTTACACATTTACATATTATCTCATTATCAAATTATCAAATTATCAAATCAACTAATGTCTAATGGCTCTTGACTATTACTCATCAACAAATCATCAAATCAAAGTAATGAAACCAATTCAATTTCATAAATAATGGTTGATTGTGGTGGTATTTTATTCATATCGCCAATTAATCCATGTGCAAGGTGTGTGGGTAAAATTAATATGGCTTTATCGCCTACGTGCATATAGGTAATGCCTTCATGCAATCCACTTTCTACATCATCCATGCCAATTAAAAATTCATCTATTTTATCAGTTCTGTCATAGCATACAGTTCCATTAAGTAAGCTTACTTTATATTTTACACGGGCTATCATTCCATTTTTAGCTTGCATTCCGTTTCCTTTTTGTATAATTACATAACGCAGACCGGTACCTGTTTCGGTTACTTGCAAGCCTCTGCGTTGAATGTATTTATTTATTCTGTCGTTTTCTGTTTCTACAAATTTTTTATTCACTTTAATCATGGTGTCGCGAAATTCGCGCTCAGAAAAATGAGGGATATCCTTTTTTTCTTCGCCACATGATAAAAGTCCCAAAAATAGTAATGCAGAAAAAAGATATTTCATACAGTTTTTTTACGATGAAAGGTCTTTTCTATACTCCGGTAATAATGAAACGAATTTACTGATTGTTTCGTCTAATGAGAGTTCGGAATTACCGCCTGCAGCATTTACATGTCCTCCGCCATTAAAGTGTTTACGGGCAAAATCATTTACTGAAAATTTTCCTTTAGAGCGGAACGATATACGAATATTTTCTTCGTTTTCTTTAAAAATAGCGGCAAACTTTATTCCTTTAATAGATAAGGCATAATTTACTACACCTTCTGTATCGCCTTTTTGATAATTAAATCGCTGTAATTCGTCTTTAGAAAGGGTAAAATAAGCGGTACTAAACTCTTCGAAAATTTTCAATTTTTCACTAAGGCAATAGCCTAAAAGGCGCATACGGCTTTCGGAGTTTTGGTCGTAAATATTATCGTGAATGGAAAAATTATCTGCTCCGGCTTCAATTAAATCGGCTGCTATACGGTGTGTTTCCGATTTGGTTGAGGGGAAGCGAAATGAGCCGGTATCGGTCATAATTCCTGCATATAAACAATTTGCAACTTTTTTATTAATTTTCTTTTTATGATTTAATTGAATGATGGTTTCAAAAATCATTTGAGCTGTTGAGCTTGCTTTAATATCAGAGTTTACCAATGTTGCAAAATTTTCCGGTTGTGGATGATGATCAATTAAAATTTTGGGAACGGTAGATAAGCGAACAGGTTCGTCCATATCGCCTACGCGATTTAATGAATTAAAATCTACACAAAAAATAATTTCGGCTTCATTTATTTTAGTGATGCATTTTTTTTGTGATTCTTCGTAAAAAAGTATTTTTGAACTATCGGGCATCCATGCTAAAAATTCCGGAAAGGCATCCGGTACTATTACTGTTACTTTATGTTTTAGTTGAATTAAATAATGGTACAATCCTAATGCAGAACCAATAGCATCTCCATCTGGATTTTTATGACTTAAGATAACAATTTGGCGTGGTTCTGAGAGTAACGACTTTAACTTTTCAAGGTCCTTTGCTTTAAACATAATGGATAGTCTATAATTTTGTGTAAAGATAAAAAAATGAATGGGGTTTTGTAAGTAAATGCTTTTAATTTCTAATTTTGCACTCGCATTTTTAACATCTAATTTACAAAGATAACAAATGGCCACAAACAGAACTTTTACCATGATTAAGCCGGATGCTGTTCAAAATGGACACATTGGGGCGATTTTAGCAAAAATTAATGAAGCCGGATTTCGCATAGTTGCTATGCGTATGACACGTTTAAGTAAAGAATCGGCAGGTGCATTTTATGCAATACACAAAGAGCGTCCGTTTTTTGGCGAATTAGTTGAGTATATGACTTCAGGTCCGATTGTAGCTGCTATTTTAGAAAAAGATAATGCGGTAGAAGATTTTCGAAAATTAATTGGAGCTACTGATCCTGCTAAGGCTGAAGAAGGTACTATCCGTAAAATATTTGCTACTTCTATTGCTGCAAATGCCATCCATGGTTCTGATAGCGATGAGAATGCTGCTATTGAGGGTAATTTCTTTTTTGCTGATATGGATAAGTATTGATCTTACCTGATATCTATTATTTAATCACAAAAAGCCTCTCTACATAGAGAGGCTTTTTGGTTCAGCATATGTTAAACTTGCCTTTATTAATAATAGCCAAGGGTTTTCCGTTTAATTTTTTACCAATAAATGGTGTATTTTTAGATTTAGAAACTATATCTTCCGGTTTTAACTCCCAATTTAAATCAGGATTAAATAGTGTAAGATTTGCTTTTACCCCTTCTTTAATTTCAGGAATTTCAATTCCTAAGATTTTTCGCGGATTGCGTGTAATTGTTTCTAACCAGTCTTCTAATTTCACTTTATTTTTTAATGCTGCATTTGCTGTGGCAAAAGTTGTTTGCAGTGCTATTATTCCGAATCCTGCATGATCAAATTCGCGGTCTTTCAATTCAATTTCTAAGGGGCTATGGTCGGAGCAGATTACAGAAATAGTTTCATCTTTAATTCCTTCAATTAATGCCGCAATATCTGTTTGTGTTCTAAATGGAGGTTTTACTTTGTAGTTACTGTCAAAGTTTTCTAATACACTATCATCAAAGTATAAATTATGTGCTGCTACATCGGCTGTAATTTTTAGTCCTTTTTGTTGTGCCTTTTTAATTATGGCTACACTTCTTGCGGCTGAAATGCAGGTAAAGTGCAAAGGAGCATCGGCATATTCTGCCAGATAAATATCGCGCTCAATCATTAATTCTTCTGCTAATGCAGGGATGCCTTTTAAGCCTAGTTTTGTTGAAGTTATTCCTTCATTTACTTTACCATCAGCGGCAATATATTTATCTTCTGCAAAGTTTATAACCAATCCGTTAAATAGTTTGTTATATTGTAATGCGCGTAATAAAAGTCCGGCATTTTGAACAGGGCGTTTATCATCGGTAAATGCAACTGCTCCGGCTAATTTCATATCATACATTTCGGCCATATCTTTTCCTTCGCGATTTTGCGAAATGCAACCCATGGGGAATACTTGCGTAATAGTTCCCTGTGTATTTTTTAAAATGTATTCAACTTGACTTTTAGAATGTACCGGTGGATGGGTAGATGGAACTAAAGCAACTGCTGTAAACCCACCTTTTGCAGCGGCATTAAGCCCTGTATGTAAATCTTCTCGGTGCTCAAATCCCGGATCGCAGAAGTTGGCTCGCATGTCCATCCAACCAATAGAAACATGAAGATTATCTGCAGTAAAAACTTCGGCATCTTTGATATCTATGTTATTTGAAATTGATGTTATAACATCATTTTCAATTAAGATATCAGTTTTTTTTCCGTTTAAAGGATGGCCTTTGCTGACAATAACGGCAGATTTTATAAGTAGTTTCATGTTTATTTATAAAATTTAATCAATAAAACTTCAATGGCTAAAAATACTAAAGTAAGAATGATAAACCATTTCCAAAGTTGAATTCCTTTATTTATGTTTTGAATGGTTTGTGTTAAATTTCCACTTGCAGCTTCAATTACAGCGGTGTTTGTCCAACCGTATTTATTTATTAATTGTTCTAGAGCTGTTTTGTTAAAATAATCTAGATCTGATTCGTTTCTGTCGAAATTGAATGAAATACTTGCTGCATTTTCGTTGCCTGAAATTAGCTGATAGTTTCCGGGGGTTTGTATTTGATTATATAAATACATTTTCACATTACCTTGTTCCCAAAGGGTTTCGGGTATCAATTCGGTTTTTGATTTTTCTTCTTTCAATTTAAGTATGTTATCGTTTTGACGACTTATACCGGAAAGTTCAACTACATCGTTTATGCCAATGGTATAAAATAAAGGTGGGTTTGAAATGCTGTACAATGCCATTTTATAAACTGTTGGAACAAATATGGCATGACGTGCAAAATTTCCAAATGAAGCATCGAGTGATACGGCACTTAAATACAATTTCCCTTTTTTATACGAGTGAGAACTTACTAAAGGACGATTATTAGCCAGCATCATTAACCAATCGTAGTTGGTTTTAGTGCTATATGTAAGCGGATAGTGCGAAAGGGTTACAGGTAAATCTATATTCTCAGGTATTTTTTCAAAAACATTGGAGTAAAGTTGATGTGAGGTGTTTATGCGTGTTGTTTTGTAATCGGTAGTATCAAGTGCCTGATAGGTGCAGGCATTTATTAATTGAGTGAAATAATTGTAACTAATTAAATCGGCATTTTTTGCCGGAATTAAAAATACGCTTCCTCCGTTTTGAAGAAATCGTTCTAGCTCTTGTGTCAAGCCTGAGGAAATGGAATTGATTTCATTTAAAATGATAAAGGAATATGATGGAATCTCTGCAAAATTAATTTGCTTTTCGCTGGTATTGCTGAAATTAAAAAATCGGTCGTCTTTTAAAAGTTTATTGATATATGGACTTTCTTTTTCGCCATTAATACATAAAACATTGATTTTTTCGGCTACTTTAAAGCTAAAATAGAAGTCATCATCATAAGTAATCGGGTAGTCGGTTAATTTTAGTTGTGCTTGTTGCCAGCCGGCTTTTGAGATAGTAAAACTAAGTTTTACCATTTCACTGCTATTAGTCTCTATGTTTGTGGCTGCAATGGCTTTTTGTTCTCCGTTTATAAAAAGTTTTAGAGAAACATTATTGGCATTTTTATTGCCTTTATTTACAATGCGCACCCACAACTCTTCTGGTTGGTTAAGTTGGCGATAAGGTGTTGAAAATGCTAGCGAATCAATATAAAGATTATTATTATTTATTGCTTCAATGGGAACAAGGTTAATTTGTAAAATACTGTCGGGTTTAATTATTTCTGCATTAATAAAATTTTTTTGGAAATCTGATAAAATATATGTTTTAGAAAGTGTTTCTGTATGTTGGTGAAGTATGTCTTTTTGTCGATTTATAATTTCATCTAATTTGCGATGTATGGGGCTTTCTTTAATTTCATCTATCCATTCGAGAGCTTCATCACGGCTTACTAAACGTTGATGACGTCCTTCAAAATCGTTAGTGGTAAGTAAAAATTTATCGTTTGGGCTGTATGCCTTAATAATTTCTTTGGCTTTATTTCTTGCATCATCGAGTAAACGACCGTTTTCATTTAAGTTGGCCATACTAAATGAATTATCGATATAAATGCCGATATGTTGTACCCCTTTTAAAACCTGATTTTCTGAAACAGGAATATAGGGTTGAGCAAATGCCAGTACCAGACAGGCAATAGCCAATATGCGAGTGGCAAGAATTAATAAGTGTTTTAATCGCGATTTTGATTGGGTTTCTTCTTTTACTTCTTTTAAAAAGCGAACATTGGGGAAATAGAGTTTTTTAAATTTTCTGAAATTAAATAAATGAACAATAATGGGAATAGCTAATGCCGAAAGTGCAAATAAAAATGTGGGATATAGGAAATTCATTTAGGGTGTAAAGATACATTTTTAAGATTAAATTGCATCACTGCTAAATTAAAAAAGGCTGCCCGATTGGGCAGCCTTTTAAGAATTTGAAATGCAACTTATGGTTGAAAGAATTTTGTTGAATGTGTTTCAGATTCATTGAACAAATGAATTACATAAACACCGGTAGCGTAATTATTAAATGGTATTTGAATTAAATTTTCACCGGATACAACGCTTTCTCTTGAAGCATAAATGATTTGCCC
Source organism: uncultured Bacteroidia bacterium (assembly GCA_937995645.1). GTDB lineage: Bacteria > Bacteroidota > Bacteroidia > JACCXN01 > JACCXN01 > CALKJP01. The sequence continues at coordinate 9,546 of CALKJP010000183.1, read as the reverse complement.
CATGCCATTGGTTATATTTATCTGATAATTTTTATTTTGAGATGTAGCTACTTTAATCATTATATTTCTGCTATCTGTATTATAATATGTATTTACAGAGTTGCTGTTATTTTCAGTAATTCCAAGGCAATCATCAACTGTAATAGTTACTGTTGCAGAATTTGAACAACCGTTGCTGTCAAAACCTGTAACTAAATAAGTAGTACTTACGCTTGGTGATGCTGTTACAAAATTACCGCTGGTAGTATTTAATCCGGTTGAAGGCGACCATAAATAATTGGTAGCTCCTGATGCGGAAATGGTGGTAGAGGATCCAACACAAATCTTATCATTTGCAGCAACAGCATTAATATTAGGTAAGGCATTAACGGTAATTTGTTGAGAGAAGGAATTATTGGTTCCGCAAGAATTTGAGGCTAATAAACTAATAGTATATGTTCCAGCCATTGAGTAAGTTATTTGCTCCATAGCATTAGAACTTGTGGCAGGGTAAGCACCCGTTAATGTCCAATTATAAGTATCAATATTGAGGCTGTTAGATGCATCAACAGTAATGGAGTCTCCCACACAAACATTGGTTGAAGAAACTGTGGCATTTACTATCGGAGCATTATTATCAACAATAACAGATACCGAAGAAGTGTTTGAACAGCCTGTACTTGTATTTGTTCCAGTAACAGTATAAGTTGTATTAGATGTTGGAGTAACTGTATGTGTAGCTCCTGTACCTATACCATTATCCCAAGTGTATGTATTGGCACCGCTTGCTGAAAGTGTGGTTGAACTACCTATACATACCGTTAATGGTGAAGCAGTAGCAATTACATTTGGCAATGGATTAACATTAATAGTAATTGATGAATTATTTGAACATCCTGCAAGTGATGTACCTGTTACTGTGTAGGTAGTAGTAGAAATAGGATTTACTGTATGAGATGCACCGGATCCCAATCCATTATCCCATGTGTAAGTATTAGCTCCAGAAGCATTTAATGTGGTTGAGCTGCCGGCACAAACTGTAGTTTGAGTTGCTGAAGCATTTACGCTTGGTAATGGATTAACTGTTACAGTAACACTTGCTGTATTTACACAGCCAGCAGCACTTGTACCTGTAACTGTGTAAGTGGTATTAGCTGTAGGAGAAACAGTGTGCGATGCTCCTGCACCTAATCCATTATTCCAACTATAAGTATTGGCACCACTTGCATTTAATGTAGTTGATGAACCAATACAAATTGCTGCTGGTGATGCATTAGCTGTAATAGTTGGCAATGGATTTACAGTAATAGTAACATTGGCAGTATTACTACATCCTGTTGTAGAGTTTGTACCCGTAACTGTGTAAGTTGTAGTAGAGCTTGGTGTTACGGTTTTATTAGCCCCCGAACCTAATCCATTGCTCCACGTATATGAATTTGCTCCACTTGCAGTTAAATTAGCTGTTTGCCCGGCACAAATAGTAGTTGGAGCACCACTTGCTGTAACTGTTGGAAGCGGATTTACCGTAACTGTAACATTTGCAGTATTGCTACAACCGGTTAATGTACTTGTTCCTGTTACAGTATAGGTGGTAGTACTTGTTGGGCTGGCAGAAACAGATGAGCCATTTCCTAAGCCATTATTCCATGAATAAGTATTAGCACCACTCGCTGTTAAATTGGTTGAAGCTCCTAAACAAATTGTAGAAGGGCTTGCTGTGGCACTAACGTTTGGAAGTGGGTTTACTGTAATTGTAATACTAGCTGTGTTTGAACAACCGGTAGTAGAATTTGTTCCGGTAACAGTGTAGGTAGTGGTAGTGGTTGGAGAAACTGTTTTAGTAGTTCCTGTTCCCAAACCATTGCTCCATGTATAAGAGTTTGCACCACCTGCTGTAAGTGTTACAGAGCTACCAATGCATATTGCACTATTACTGGCAGTTAATGTTACATTGGGTAAGGGATTTACGTTAATTGTTACAGATGCAGTATTAGAGCATCCTGTTGTTGTATTTGTTCCTGTAACCGTATATGTTGTGGTAGATGTAGGATTAACTGTTTTAGTGGCCCCTGTACCTAATCCATTACTCCAGGAGTAAGAATTTGCTCCAGATGCAGTTAAATTAGCTGTAGCTCCGGCACAAATTGTGGTTGGACTTCCGGATGCTGTAACATTGGGTAATGGATTAACTGTAACAGTTACATTTGCTGTATTTGTACAACCGGCACTACTTGTACCCGTTACTGTATAAGTTGTGGTTGTGCTTGGTGATACGGTTTTAGATGCTCCCGAACCTAATCCGTTACTCCAACTGTATGTATTGGCACCACTCGCAGTTAAGTTCGAACTTGCTCCTACACATATTGCAGAAGGAGATGCTGATGCTGTAACTGTAGGCAAAGCATTAACCGTAATGTAATTATTCATTGTTATTGAATTGCTTCCATTAGCATTCGTTACGGTTAAAGTTACATTGTATGTTCCCGGTGTATTGTAAGTTATAGTTGGATTTTGTTGAGTAGATGAAGCTGGTGTTCCTCCCGGAAATGACCAGTTCCAAGAAGTAATATTGGGAGCTGACTGATCGGTAAAATTAACTGATTGCCCTGCACATACTGTATTTGTATTTGAAGTAAAACTTGCGGTAGGTCCAGCAGCAGCTACTGTACCTGTAACATTTATATTGTCAATAAATAAATTATTTCCGTAATTATTATATCCTTCAAATTTTAAAATTACATTAGGATTGCCAATAAATGCATTTAAGCTAATGGTATTACATGCAGGATTTGATGTACTTAAGCACCAATGATTAGTATTTGATGGTGAAAAAGCTGTAGTACTAGGGTTAAGTGTAGCCAAAGAGAATGATCCGTTTTCGCCTCTTGCCCATATTCTGTTAAATGTTTGACCACAATCGGTAGATACATAAATAATTAACGAATCAGTACTTGTAGTATTATAACGTCTGTAGGCATGTTCAAAGTATAAATCGGCAGATGATAAATTTGAAAAATTAAGCGGCGGACTTATTAATCCATCACGTTGACCGGTTGTGGCATAATTATAAAAATTTATACCTGCTGCGGTTGTTCCGGGAGTAGTTCCTGCTATGGTATATAAAGCCCAGGTTATACCTCCATCAGGATTTTGAACCGACCATAGTGAGCGTGTTGATGAGTTTGATTCGAAGGTTTCAGTAAATGGTAAATTCAATCCACTGGTATATATTCCAAATGAAGATGTGGTTGTATCGTTAGAATTATTTTGATCGGTATTGTTATTAGGATTTGTTGTATAAGCCGTAAATGTATGTTGCCCGTTAGTTGCTGACAGTACCGGTAAGGTTATGTTAGTTGTAGCGCCAGTTGCTAAGCTTCCTGTCCAATTGAATGTTTGAATTGGATTATTGTCAATTCTGTAATTAATGGTTACAGAGGTTAGAGTATTTGAGCCAAAATTTCTTAAAGTTACCTGAGGTGTAAAGGAAGACGTACATATAACTCCTCTGGGAGTAATGATTTGAGAAATACCTGCATCTCTAGCAACAGTAGCAGCATTTACACATAATAAAGCTTGGTAGGCATTTATTCTACCGGCTCCTAATTGTCCTATATATCCTGAATTTTGTGCATCTATATTATCCGCACTGCTGTATAAACAATTTATTAATTGAGTATTGCTTAGTGTAGGTCCATGTGATTTCATTAAACCTAATAAACCCGATACTAACGGAGACGCCATGGATGTACCACTCAAATTAGTATAGCCGGTAGATGCATTACAACTTAAAATACTTGACCCCGGTGCTGAAATTTTTATCCATGTACCATAGTTTGAAAAACTTGATTTGGCATCGGTAGATGCTGTTGAAGCAACGGAAATAACATTATTATAGCCGGCAGGATAAAAAACTGTGCTTACGTTGTCATTACCGGCTGCAGCAACTACAATTGACCCGGCATTCCATGCTGCGTTTACAACATTTTGTCCATATGTACTGTATCCGCCTCCTCCCCAGGAGCAGTTAATAATATGTGCTCCGTTTTGATATGCCCAAATAATTCCATCATAAGCACCAACAAGTGCTCCTGTACAATCTCCGATTTTGATTGGCATTATTCGAACGTTAAAACCAATTGATGCAATACCAACTCCATTGTTTGTTTGAGCTCCTACAATACCTGATACATGCGAGCCATGCAGTCCATCATTACTTCCGCATGGATTAGGATCATTGTCATTATCTACCACATCTCTTCCGGCTACTAATTTATTTTGTAAATCAGGGTGTGTAGTTCTAATTGCATTATCTGTTACAGCTACTATAACGCTATTTGAACCTTGAGAGATATCCCAGGCTAAACCTGCTTGTATTTTAGTTAAATGCCATTGATTGGTGTATTGTGGGTCGTTAGGTGTATAAAAAAGCTTATGTAACTCTTTTTTCTCGGCATATTCGATAAAATCAAATTGGGCTATTTCTTTAATCAATTCTTCAACTTTGGTATAATCATCAAATTCTATCTGATAAGTTCTCACTAATTTTTCATCACTTACTTCCGGATGCAAATGAACTAATCTTCTTATGCTGTATTTATCTGCAATAGCAGCTATAAAATCTACTTCTTTAATATTTACAGATTTGTTTTTATCTGCTGCCGGTAATTTGTAATTACTTGTTGTTTTAAGCTGAAAAATCACTTTTCCGTCTTGATACCATTCATAAACAGTTTGAGAAAAAAGGTTTCCTGAAATAAATAAGGAAACAAGCAAAAGAACTGCAAAATTAGGGAGTTTGATTATTTTCATAAGATGTAGATGTAGTAGTTTTACATTAAAATAACTTCAAATTTGCATGAAATTATAAATGCAATTTAGTAAAAAAACGTTTGTAAATCAATAGGTTGCCTAAAATAAGATAAAAAGTTTTTAACAGGTTTCGACAAGAAAACTATATTTTTCGACAAATAAATTAATTATTAAGACTTCTCATTTTTTAGTTTAATATGCAATACGGGCATGATACATATTTTGTAGAATTTTTTTAAAGATTTTTTTTATTCGGGCAATATCCTTGAAGGTTATATCAGCATTAATAAACTGATCTTCTTTAATTTGATAATCTATAATATAATCAACTAATTTTTCAATACTTTCAGCATCTTTTTTGGCAAGACTTCTGGATGCTGCTTCAACCGAATCGGCCATCATTAAAACCGCAGTTTCTTTAGAGTATGGTCTTGGTCCGGGATATCTGAATATGCTTTCATCAATTATTTCATCAGGAAAATGTTTTAAATAGGAACGATAAAAATACTGAACCATGGTATCGCCATGATGTGTTCTAATAAAATCAATTACACTATCCGGCAAATTATGCTTTTTAGCTTTTTCTATTCCTTTTTTAACGTGATTAATAATTATTTCTGCACTTTCTTTAAAGTCTAATTCATCGTGCGGATTAATGCCTGTTGTTTGATTTTCGATATAATATAAAGGGTTATCCATTTTTCCGATATCATGATACAATGCGCCTGCTCTTGTAAGTAAGGCATTGCCACCAATTTCAAATATAGCAGATTCTGCAAGGTAGGCTACTTGTAATGAATGTTGAAATGTGCCGGGAGCTTTATTGGCTAATTCTCTTAACAAAGGATTGTTTGTGTCGGATAATTCCATAAGGGTTACATCAGAAACAAATCCGAATAATTTTTCGAACAAATAAATTAATGGATAGGTAAATAAGGTAAGCATGGCACTGAATGCAAATGAACCAAACTGATTTAGTTTAATTTCGGCAAATGAGCCTTCGTAAATTAATTGAAAACTGAGATAGCCTAACGAATATGAAGCAAAAATAATTACACTTGTGCCAAACAACTGCGATCGCTTATTCATATTTACTATACTGAAAATTGTAAGCGTACCTGCAATAATTTGCAGATAAATAAATTCAAAGCTGTTGGAAAGTGAAAGTCCAAGTGTGATTACTGTTAATATATGAACAAATGATGCTAATCGTGTATCGTAAAAAGTTCTGATGATAATAGGTAAAATACAAAAAGGAATTATGTAAACGGAAATAAAACCGCTAACATTAGCTACATAAACTAAAAAATGCATAAGTGCGATTAGTAGTAATAAAAAAACAATTCGTTTATTATCTGCAACAATATCTTTTCTAAAATGATAAAGGAATAAATAGATTGAAAACAACGCCATACCAACCAAAATAATCTGACCAAGGATGATACTCCATAAACCAAATCGTTGATTTTTTAATTGCAGGTATTCCTTTTTTAAGGATTCAAGTATTTCAAATTTTTCGTCATCAACCACTTCACCTTTGGATATTATTCGTTCTCCTTTTTGAACCATACCCCTGGTAAAAGAAATAGTATTTAGTTTTTGTTGTAGAATTTCATCTGTTAGTTCTTTATTAAATAAAATATTTGGGGTAATGTTTTCTGATAGCGTTTTCAAAAGCAAGTCTTTTCCTGGTTTTTCTGATAATTGTTCTTCACAATAGCGATATGCTGATGATGCTGTAAATAATTGGTTAAACGGAATTGATTCTGCTATTTCATTTGATTTTACAAATAAGGCTTTTCCTTTAGCTAATTCCTCAATTACATCATTGGGGGCAGATATTATTCCTTTTTCGTAAATATTGCTTAAAAGCTCGTTTCCTTTTTTTAATAATTCCGCTTTTTCTGATGAATTTTTATCTCCGTTTTTATCATTCCATAAAACTATAAATGAAGCTGAGAAATCTTTTTGTTTAGCTTCGCCAATCGAAAGGTCTTTATCAAAATAATAAGCGCTTTTTTCAATTATTGAATTTTGCTCTGTTTTTAATTCACTTTCATTTTTATAAATAGCAAAATCAAAAGGAGCTATTAACATCTCATGTTGCCAGGGTTTGTTTTTAATATAATCGTAAGCAAATTTCCGCTCATTGGGCATCCAGTAAACAAGTAAAATCAATGTTAATATAAATAGTGATGCTTTATAAAGTTGTTCGTGGCGATTTCTTATATAGTCAAAAACTTTGCTCATAAACTTGGGGTAGTATAGATTACGAAAATAAAGAATATTTAATGCTTCATCAGACTTATTTTTTATGTTTTTAATAATTACATTTGTCTGCTTTTGAAAATAATATACTAACCATAATAAATTCACAACAATGAGAGAAGTTTATATTGTATCAGCCGTACGAACTCCAATGGGAAGTTTTAATGGAGCATTTGCAACACTATCCGCCACACAGTTAGGTGCTGCAGCTATTAAAGGAGCATTAGATAAAATTAAATTAGATCCTAAAGAAGTACAAGAAGTATATATGGGTAATGTTTTGCAGGCAGGTTTAGGTCAGGCTCCGGCACGTCAGGCTGCAAAGTTTGCTGGATTGCCCGATAGTGTGGTATGTACTACAATTAACAAAGTTTGTGCATCGGGTATGAAATCTATTGCACTTGCTGCTCAAAGCATTATGCTGGGAGAAAATGATGTGGTAGTTGCAGGCGGAATGGAAAATATGAGCCAAGTGCCTCACTATTTACCGGGTTCAAGAGCAGGGTTTCGTTTAGGTGATGCAAAATTAATTGATGGTATGGTGTATGATGGATTAACGGATGTTTATAACCGTCAACACATGGGTAATTGTGCAGAGCTTTGTGCAAAAGAAAAAAATATTACTCGCGAAGAGCAAGATCAATTTGCAATTAATTCATACAAAAGAGCTGCTGCCGCATGGGAAAGTGGTAAATTTGATAATGAAGTCATTCCTGTTGCAGTTCCTCAGCGCAAAGGAGAACCAATTATTGTTACAAAAGATGAAGAGTTTACCAATGTTAAATTAGAAAAGATTCCTACACTTTCACCGGTATTTCAGAAAGATGGTACTGTAACTGCAGCCAATGCCTCTACTTTAAATGACGGGGCATCTGCAGTTATTTTAATGAGCAAAGAAAAGGCAAACGCCTTAGGAATAAAGCCATTGGCAAAAATTGTAAGTTTTGCAGATGCAGAGCAAGCGCCTGAGTGGTTTACAACAGCTCCTTCTGTAGCATTGCCAAAAGCATTAAAGAAAGCCAATTTAAAAGTTAGTGATATTGATTATTGGGAATTAAATCAAGCATTTTCGGTTGTAGGCTTAGCCAATATGAAAGAGTTAGGTTTAAATCCTGATAAGGTTGATGTTAATGGAGGTGCTGTAGCATTAGGTCATCCATTAGGAAGTTCAGGATGTAGAATTATAGTTACATTAATAAATGTACTAAAACAAAATAACGGACGCTTAGGAGCTGCTGCAATATGTAATGGAGGAGGTGGAGCAAGTGCTATGATTATTGAAAATATTTATTAAACTTAAAAATGATAAATCAAAGACAAAAGACTTTGTAAATAATACTTTATGTAAAGAATTAATTATTAGAACTTCATGCAGTACGGTATTTGTAATTTGAGCATTGTTCCCTGCAGGGCAGAACCATCAGATAAAAGTGAGATGGTTACTCAGCTTTTGTTTGGTGAACATTTTCAAATTATAGAAGCACAAAAAAAATGGCTTTATATACGCACTGCTTACGATAATTATGATTGCTGGATTGATGCCAAGCAGTGCATGCTGATTTCTGAAGAAACATTTACAGAATTACAGGAAATGCCCATACATGTTGCTGTTGATATAGTACAGTTAATTACGCATAAAGAAAAAAAGGACGTGCTGCCCATTGTAATAGGCAGCACGCTTCCATATTTTGATGGTGAAACATTGAATTTGCAAGGTGATGAGTTTTTGTTTGAAGGTCAAGTAAATTCATCTAAATTAAAAGCTACAAAAAAACAATTAATAGAGTTTGCGCTTAGTTATTTGAATACACCTTATTTGTGGGGAGGTCGTTCACCTTTTGGAATTGATTGCTCCGGATTAACTCAATTAGTTTATAAACTGGCAGGAATAAAAATTCCACGCGATGCCTACCAACAGGCAGAATTAGGAACTACATTAAATTTTGTAGAAGAAGCCGAACCCGGAGATTTAGCTTTTTTTGATAATGAATTAGGACAAATTATTCATGTAGGAATTGTAATGTCAAATGAGTATATTATTCATGCATCCGGTAAAGTTAGAATTGATCGTTTAGATCATTATGGTATTTATAATAATGAAACTCATCAATATACCCACAATCTACGAATCATAAAAAAAATAATTTAATCTGAAATTCCTAAATCTTAATTTAATATCAGACGAAAGTAAATCTTGCACACAATGTAAATCGCCTTATGGCTATCCTTTAAATGAAAATTTATTTGCATGTCCAGAATGTGGCTTTGAATGGAATCCTGATGAAATGGAAGAAGAAGAAAAACTAATTTTAAACCCAAATTATGCAAAAGGAAAACTGGTTATATTGCAAAGCATTTGTATTTGTGTTTTAACCATGAATTCATGGAAATATCCACTTGGGTTCAACTAATTTATTTTACTTCAATGGCAATGAACGACATTGGAGATGTTTTTAATGGTTTATTTTTCTCTGTGTTTCTCTGTGT
>CALKJP010000182.1 GCA_937995645.1 uncultured Bacteroidia bacterium | reverse complement strand
TAGTAATTATTGTTTTATCTAGTTTACCTCTGATATTTTGAATGGTATTGAAATATAAATAGCCGGAAATATCAGCAGAGTAATTTGAGGTATCCTTAAAATTATTCCAGTTGATGCTAAAGTTTAGACTGTCTTTTTGTGTTATGGTTTTAATAATAAAATTATCAATCCATACACTGTCAGAAAATTGTATTCGGGAGCTTCCTGTGCTTAAAATTAAACTGTTGTTTTCTGTTTTTGCATTTATAAAATATTGTTTTAAATCGGTGCCATATAATTTTAAATTGGGGCAAGTACCATTTAATTTAAAATAATTTTTTTCTGAATTGTATGTGCCCGTAAAAAAGGTATTTGGATGAATCTCTATATCGTTGTAAAAAATTTCGGTAATGGGTTTAGTGTTTTTAATATGTAAGGTTAAATCGAAATTTTCAATTGTTGATTTTTTATTTTTATTTGATTCTGTGTAATTATTAGTAACTGTTTTTTCGAAAAGTTGATAAAGCGATGTCCCCATTTCTGCTATGTTAAATATACCTTTAATACTACCATCTGCAATATCTGATTTTAATCTAATTTCTTTATCTTGCTCATTTAGATATTCTGCAATTATATTAATTTCTTTGAGGGTATAATTATGTTTTGTTTCTTTATAAAGCGTGTTGTTAATATTTATATTGCCAATCATATTATCTAAATTATTGCCTGCTAAATTCATTTCTATGCGTGTTTTTAAGAATGAGCTGCTATCTCTTTTTATCAGGTTAAGCATTGTAAGTTCTGCTTTTTCAATATTGGCAATAAAATTAAATTCAGGTAATTTATTTTGAAGGTTAATTTCACCGATAAAATTCATAATTAAATGTTCATCGTTTATGTTTAGTTGCCCTTTGAATAATTTATTTGCAAACTCGCCATCTACAAGTATATTTTTATAGTTATAATTATTAATGTTAATGTTCTTGATTTTACCTTTAAGATTGGCTTTTAAATCGCTTTCTGAAAAGCCTTTTCCTGCAATTTCTACATTTAAACTGCTTTGTCCTATACCTTTAATTTGTAAAAAACGACCAATATTAAAATTGTTCATGCTCAGTTGTCCTTTGTATGCAGGTGTTCCGTCTTTGGTGTTAAATTTTAAAGAAAGATCGCTAAAAAAACTTCCAAGTTCTGTTCTGAAATTTCCATACGCAACAAAATCGTTGTAAAAACCGGAAACTTCGCCTTTAAATTTTATTTGTCCAAGCCACTTAAAATTATCTGTAGTGTGAACAAATTCTTGCTGGTTAAACGGAGGTATTGGAATACGGTCTAATTGTTCTTTATTTGTTACGAGTTCTTTTACTTTTATGCGCATGTAGGTTTCTTCAATATCTGGAAGACCTGATATACTAACATCGCAATTTAAAATTGTTTTATCATCAATAACTAAATGTAAATCTTTACCTTTTAAGTTGGATATAGTGCCTTTTACATTCCCGGTAATATCTATTTTTTTGTCTATTCCTTCTAAATCTGGAGCAAAATAAGCGATATCAGAAAGGTTTAAAATGGCATGATCAAACTGTCCATGTAAAATTACCTGATTTAAAAAATCGCTAAAAACATCCAGCGAATCATAGGTCATCATGTAAGTGCCTTTTAAATTGCTTGCAGGAGTAATTATTTCAAAATCTTGTGCCGAAATCATTTGCGGAGTAAAAGCTCCTAATGCATGAAATTCTGTAACATGAAAACCGCTTTTTTCTTTAAAAGATAAGTGGCTAATATTAGCTGCAATAGAATCGGTTTCCAGATGTATATCTTTTAAATGAATATTGATATCGCTTAATTCTAAATGCTCAAAATCAATGCCTGTAATAGCTGGTTCTGAATTAAAATTATGATAGCTGAATTTGTTGTTTATTAGTTCTACTTCGTGCAATACAAATTGCCAGTTAGATGTTGTAGTGCTGGAGTCGTTACTTGAAAAAGCATTAATAATAAATTGCAGGTTAATATCCTCATCGCCTTTGTAATATTTTAATTCTGTATTAGCGTTTTGAATACTTACTTTGCCAATTTGAATATTTTTTTTTATCAAGCTGAATAGGTCAATTTTTACGGTAATTTTTTCGGCATAAAATAAGGTATCTTGTTGTTGATCTTCTACGTAAACGCCTTTTAATACCACAGTTTTAAAAAAATCAATATCAACAGCATCTAAAGAAACTTTTGTGTTTAATTGTGATGAGAGATAATTTGTAACAAAATGAACAAGTTTAGTTTGAAAAAACGGAGTTTGAATGAGCGCAAAAACAATAAGCCACGATGTAAGAATAAAAGCTATTATAGCTAATATTACTGCAATACTTTTTTTGATACCTTTGTTCTTGGCTTTAACTACTTCCACTTTTTTTAACTACTGCGCTTTAAATGAAACACAAAAATATAACTATTTTAGGGATTGAATCTTCATGTGACGAAACTTCAGCAGCACTTATCAAAGATGGCAAAATTCTTGCCAATATTATAGCTACACAAAAAATACATGAAACCTTTGGAGGAGTTGTGCCGGAGCTTGCCTCAAGGGCGCACCAGATTAATATAGTTCCTGCTGTTAAAATAGCAATTGAAAAAGCAAATTGTTCAGTTAATGATATTGATGCTATTGCTTATACACGCGGTCCGGGATTGATGGGGGCGCTTTTAGTGGGTGCAAGTTTTGCTAAAGCAATGGCATTGGCTTTACAAATTCCATTAATTGAGGTACACCACATGCAGGCGCATATTTTAGCGCATTTTATTGAAGATGATGAAAATAAACCAAAACCACAGTTTCCGTTTTTATGTTTAACGGTATCAGGCGGGCATACGCAAATAGTGAGGGTTGATGATTATTTAAAAATGAAAATTATTGGCGAAACTATTGATGATGCAGCCGGAGAAGCTTTTGATAAAGTAGCCAAATTATTAAAACTGCCTTATCCGGGTGGGCCTTGGATTGATAAACTTGCACAACATGGAAATCCTGAACGCTTTGTATTTCCACATCCACAAATTAAAAATCTTGATTTTAGTTTTAGTGGATTAAAAACATCTATCTTGTACTTTTTACAAAACGAAACCTTGAAAGATGCTAATTTTATTGAGCATAATAAAGCAGATTTATGTGCATCTGTTCAAAAAACAATTATAGATATTTTACTTTCTAAATTACAAAAGGCCGCTAAAATAACCGGGATAAATACCATTGCATTGGCAGGTGGAGTGTCTGCCAATTCAGGTTTAAGAAATCAGCTGCAAATGCTGGCGCAGAAAAATAAATGGAATATTTTTATTCCTAAATTTGAATATTGTACGGATAATGCTGCTATGATAGCCATTACAGGATATTATAAATATTTGAATAATGATTTTGGGGCACAGCATCATGCTCCATTTGCCAGATATACCTTTTAAATGTTTCAAAGCAAATTAAAATATGGCGTTTTAGTACTTGCAATTTTTGCAATAACAAAAGCTTTTGCTCAGGAAAATATAAATACAGAGAAAGAGGATGCCGATGCTCCAAGAAACACTAAAATGGCTATCGATACTACAGTGCCCATACAAACCAAAGAAATATTAAATCAAAAGCATAAAGCACTTACTGTATATAAAACCAATCCGGCAGCAATGCTTTGGGGGGCTATTCCTTTTTCATCAGAAATACGAATGGTACGTGAAGATGTAATTGCTCCACAACAATCCTTACAGGTAGGTATATCGTATCTTACAAAAGGGCCTTTTATTCGTTTAATAGAGCAAGCCATGAAAGCCAATAATCCCGGAGGAATGCGTAATTACGAAATTATTTTCAACGGCTTTCGTTTTCAGGCAACCTATAAATGGTATCTCAATGATTTTTTTAATAGAGTTTTTTCTACAGATGCCCATGCTCCTCAAGGAATTTATTTAGCTCCTCATTTATCCTATTCACAGGCAAAGCTTACATTAAAACCACTTGCTGCAAGGCAGGTTTACATTGATATGATACATTTTAATACCGGTTTGCTTTGGGGTATTCAGTTGGTTTCCAGAAAAGGATTGGCAATAGATGTTTTTTCCGGGATGGGATATAAGCGCAATGTATGGTTTGAACAAAATGGCCCCTTTAATCGTAAGCAAATGGATTTATCAGATTTTGGATTTTTACTCAATGGAAGTTTTAAACTTTACGGAGGTTTTAATTTGGGGTGGTCGTTTTAATTAATCAATATCCCGTCTTTCATTATCAGCTTACGGTCTGCCATATTAGCCAGCTCCTCATTATGCGTAACAATTACAAAAGTTTGATTCATCTGTTCGCGCAATTTAAAAAACAACTGATGTAAATCTTTGGCATTGGCAGAATCTAAATTTCCTGATGGCTCATCAGCAAAAACAACCGATGGATTATTAATTAAAGCCCTTGCCACAGCCACACGTTGCTGCTCTCCACCCGATAATTCAGAAGGCTTATGGTGCATACGCTCTTTTAATCCTAAAAAATCAAGTAATTCTGCTGCTCTTTTTTCTGCGTCATTTTTATTGGTTTTGGCTATAAATGCCGGAATACATACATTCTCAATTGCTGTAAACTCCGGTAAAAGATGATGAAACTGAAATACAAACCCAATGTGTTTGTTTCTGAAGGCTGATAATTGCTTATCATTCATTTTAAATACATCGGTATCGGCAATATTTAATTTTCCTTTATCAGGTCGGTCTAATGTTCCTAAAATATGTAAAAGTGTAGATTTACCTGCTCCCGAAGCTCCTACAATGGTAATAAATTCACCTTTTGAAATGCTTAACGATACACCTTTGAGTACATTAAGATTACCATACGATTTTGTTAAATTTTCTGCATTAATCATTTTTTTCAGTTGTTGCGCCCTAAAGTTATAAACATTGGCGGAATATCTTTGCACTTAAGTTCAAAAAAGCTATTTTTGGGCAGCATTTTAAAAACATGTAAACCCCAATATCATGAATATTCACGAGTATCAAGGAAAATCTATTTTAAAAAGTTTTGGCGTAGCTATCCAAGAAGGAATAGTTGCAGAAAATCCCGATCAGGCTAAAGAAGCAGCCGTTGAATTACAAAAACAAACAGGAACAAGCTGGTTTGTGGTAAAGGCACAAATACATGCAGGAGGCCGTGGTAAAGGAACTATTAGCGAAACAGGCTCCAGAGGTGTTGTATTGGCAAAGTCGATTGATGAAGTACCTGCAAAAGCAAAAGATATATTAGGTGGTACATTAGTAACAATACAAACAGGCGCACAAGGAAAAAAAGTAAACAAAGTTTTAATTGCACAGGATGTATATTATCCCGGACCAAGCGAAACTAAAGAGTTTTATATGAGCGTACTTTTAAATCGTTCTACCGGAAGAAATATTATAATGTATTCTACCGAAGGAGGAATGGATATAGAAGAAGTGGCACACAAAACTCCTGAAAAAATATTTAAAGAAGAAGTTGATCCTCGTGTAGGATTACAAGCATTTCAGGCTCGCAGAATAGCATTTAACTTAGGATGCAGTGGTGAAGCATTTAAAAATATGGTAAAATTTGTAAGCAGCTTATATAAAGCTTACGATGCTATTGATGCATCTATGTTTGAAATAAACCCTGTTTTAAAAACATCAGATGATAAAATAATTGCAGTAGATGCAAAAGTTAATCTTGACGATAACGGATTATTTCGTCATCCGGATTTAATGGCTATGAGAGATATTTCAGAAGAAGACCCAACAGAAGTCGAAGCCGGAGAATATAACCTGAACTATGTAAAATTAGACGGTAACGTAGGTTGTATGGTTAATGGAGCTGGTCTTGCAATGGCAACTATGGATATTATCAAATTATCAGGTGGAGAGCCTGCTAACTTTCTTGATGTAGGTGGTACAGCAAACGCACAACGTGTTGAACAAGCATTCCGCATTATTTTAAAAGACCCGAATGTAAAAGCAATTTTGGTTAACATTTTTGGCGGAATTGTTCGTTGCGACCGAGTTGCGCAAGGTATTGTAGATGCATATAAAAATATAGGAAATATTCCGGTACCAATTATTGTTCGTTTACAAGGAACCAATGCCGAAGCAGCTAAAAAATTAATTGATGAGAGTGGTTTAAAAGTACACTCAGTAATTCAATTACAAGAAGCTGCCGATATGGTTAAACAAGTACTTTCTAAATAATTTTCAAAAAAAAAACCAACCCAAAGGCTCAAAGAATTTCATTTCTTTGAGCCTTTGGGGCAAATAGGAAATAAGAATTTTTATGCAAAAAATATTAGTAGCCAATCGCGGAGAAATTGCCCTACGTGTAATGCGTACTTGCAAGGAAATGGGCATTAAAACAGTAGCCATTTATTCCGAAGCCGACAGAAACGCTCCATTTGTAAGTTATGCTGATGAGGCAGTTTGCATTGGTCCTGCTCCATCATCAGAATCGTATCTTAAAATGGATCGAATTATTGAAATTTGTAAAAAATTAAAGGTAGATGCTATTCATCCCGGTTATGGATTTTTATCTGAAAATGCTGTATTTGCACAAAAAGTAAAAGAAGCCGGTATTACGTTTATTGGACCCTCCCCCGAAGCAATGGATATGATGGGAGATAAACTCTCGGCCAAAGCTGCAGCAAAAAAATATAATATTCCTTTGGTACCCGGTTCTGATGGAGCTATTACAAGTTTAGAAGAAGGTAAAAAAATTGCCGAAAAAACGGGATTTCCATTATTGATAAAAGCATCTGCCGGTGGTGGCGGAAAAGGAATGCGAATTGTAAATGAAATCAGCGAATTTGAAGAAGGCATGCAACGTGCAGTAAGTGAAGCATTATCAGCATTTGGCGATGGTGCAGTGTTTATAGAGCGTTATGTAGCAGGACCTCGTCATATCGAAATTCAGGTTTTAGCCGATATGCATGGAAACATAGTTTATTTGTTCGAGCGCGAATGTTCTGTTCAACGCAGACATCAAAAAGTTATTGAAGAAGCACCATCATCTGTATTAACACCTGAAATTAGGGCTGCCATGGGTAAATGTGCTGTAGATGTGGCAAAAGCATGCAACTATGTTGGTGCAGGAACCGTTGAATTTTTACTCGATGAAAATAAAAATTTCTATTTTTTAGAAATGAACACGCGTTTGCAAGTGGAGCACCCCGTTACTGAATTAATTACAGGAATAGACCTTGTACGCGAACAAATAAATATAGCAAGAGGAGAAAGATTAAGTTTTACGCAGCAAGATTTAAAAATAAACGGGCATGCATTGGAAATACGTGTGTATGCTGAAGATCCTACAAACAATTTTTTGCCCGATATTGGTAAATTAAAAACATACAGAAGACCCCAAGGTTTAGGAGTTCGTGTTGATGATGGTTTTGAAGAAGGAATGGATATTCCGATTTATTACGATCCAATGATTGCCAAGTTGATTACACACGGAAAAGACAGGGAAGAGGCAATTAGCAGAATGTTGCGTGCAATTAAAGATTATAAAATTACAGGTGTAGAAACTACTTTGTCTTTCTGTTCCTTTGTATTAAATCATCCTGCATTTACTTCGGGTAATTTTGATACACATTTTGTGAAAAAATATTTTACTCCGGAAGTGCTTAAAAAATCTTCCGAAGAAGAAGAAAGAATGGCAGCATTATTTGCTGCTAAACTTTTTTCCGAAAAGCAAAAAACTGCTAATGCCCTTCAACAGGAAAGCACATCGCTTTGTTCTTCTAAGTGGAGAGAAAACAGACTGGCATAAATTTCGTTATAAAATTAGTTAAGCATGAGTTTTAATATCAGAAATAATATCCTTGTTTTTATATTTTTCTATCAAATAGGAGCATTTGCACAAATACCGGTAGATGTAAAAACAGATATGTCTGACCCAAACTCTGCTACTAAACAAGCTTATGTGATAAAAGGAAATGTTACCGAAAAAGGCGATACCATGTTTGTAGTTATGCTGCGTGAAGTTCAAATAGGAGGACGTAAATCACATATAAACCCCATGCCACAGCATGAATACGAGCGATTAAAACGTAATGTAAAAAAGGTTTATCCTTATGCTAAAGAAGCCGGAAGGGCTATGCGAGAGTTTGATGAAATGATGTCGAAATTAGATAAACGAAAAGATAAAAGAGCCTACGAAAAAGCTTTTGAAAAACAAATGCGTGAAAGATTTGAAGAAGAATTAAAAAATCTTACTGTTACACAAGGAATGATATTGATTAAACTCATTAATCGCGAAACAGGTAAAACCACATTTAATACTATTAAAGATATAAAAGGGAGTTTTAATGCTTTTATGTATCAAACATCCGCGCGATTATTCGGGCATAATTTAAAAGATGATTATGACCCCGAAGGGAAAGATTATTTAATAGAAGACATTGTTCAAATGATTGAGAGAGGAGAATTATAAAAAAAGCGACTTATTTAAGTCGCTTTTTTTGGAAGATAATTGTTTGAACATTATTTTTTAAAAAAGTCTGCAACCACTAAGTCTTTTGAGCCCGGAGTATATTTGTAAAAACCTTCGCCTGATTTTACACCTAATTTACCGGCCGTAACCATGTTTACTAATAACGGGCATGGGGCATATTTGGGATTTCCTAAGCCCTGATACATTACATTTAATATAGAGAGGCATACATCTAAACCAATAAAATCGGCTAATTGTAAAGGCCCCATTGGGTGAGCCATTCCCAGCTTCATTACCGTATCAATTTCTTCAACACCGGCTACACCTTCATTTAAGGTAATGATAGCTTCGTTTATCATGGGCATTAAAATACGATTGGCTACAAATCCCGGATAATCGTTCACTTCAACCGGAACTTTATTTAATTTTTTAGACATATCATAAATTGCCAAAAAAACTTCATCGCTGGTGGAGTAACCCCTGATAATTTCAACCAGTTTCATAATAGGAACCGGATTCATAAAATGCATACCAATTACTTTTTCGGGGCGATTGGTAGCCGAAGCAATTTTGGTAATTGAAATAGAGGAGGTGTTTGATGCAAGAATACAATTTGCAGGAGCAAATTCGTCTATATCTTTAAAAATTTTCAATTTTAATTCCATGTTTTCTGTAGCAGCTTCTACAATTAAATCAGCATTGCTTACTCCGCTTTTTAAATCTGTAAATTTTGCAATGTTGCCAAGGGTAGCAGCTTTGTCGGCTTCTGTAATTGTGCCTTTAGCTACCATGCGGTCTAAATTTTTGCTAATTGTTGTTAAGCCTCTTTCGAGTGCTGCATCTGAAATATCTATTAAAGCTACTTTGTAGCCAAACTGAGCAAAAGTATGTGCAATGCCGTTGCCCATAGTTCCTGAACCAATTACTGAAATATTTTTCATGTGCATTATTTATGATTAGTTTTACAAACGATGGTAAATGTAAGGTTCTAAAGCTGTTTTTGCAAAAAATGTGTGAATAGAAATAAGGTAAAATGTGGAAGTATTAAATATAATTTCTTTTCAAATTTTAAATGGTCGAAGTTTGGGGGAGCTTACACAATTTTATTGCATCTTAAACAAATCTTTTTCTTTTAATTCCTGAATTTTCCCGAATTTTTCAAGTGATTTTAAATTGAGATTTTTCTTATCGCTTACAATGGTAATTACTATATTTTTATTTTTAATATTTTCTTCATAAAAAGTTGTCAAATCTTTAAACTCTAAGATTTTATATGCAGGAACCTTTGTTTTAAAAGGGTTTTCGGTATATCCTTTATCATACCAGCGCTCTACATTACTTATTACATTTCTGAATTCAGGTCGAGTAGTTTGTGCCGATAAAACAAGGGCAGATTTTATTCCATCCATTCGCTCAGGTTTTTCAGGCATGTTTTTTATTAAGTTCATCATTGCTTCCAATGCATCTTCTGTTTTATCGGCCTGACAACCGATGTAAGCATTAAAATGATTGTTTTTCCCCTTTAATGGGGCAACATTATATCTTCCGTATGCGCTGTATGCCAGCGAGCGAAATTCTCTTATTTCCTGAAAAACCAAACTCGACATATCGTTACCAAAGTATTGATTAAATGCGTCAATTATCGGAACTTTATTTAAATCGAGAACATCGCCTTCTATATTAAAATTTATTTGGCTTTGCATAGCTCCTTTTTTATTTACTAAGAAAATCCGGTTATCGTTGTATTTTTTTCGTTCTCTAACAATAGTTCCTTTTTGTGCCAGCAGATTATCTTCAAATTTGTAGTTATCGGCAAACACTTCTTTTACATCAATTAACGAACGCTGACCAACATAGTGTATGGTTGCTTCATATTTAAATGCTTCTTTGGCTTTAGCTATCAGTTCTTCACCTTTTAATGATTTAATTTGTTTTTTATCTAATGTATTTATAAAAGCAGATTTATCACCATATAAAACATACTCCTGCAAACCTTGCGAAACATAATTAGGTTCTCGACTCATAATTTTATGTTCGGCAAAAATATTTTCAATTAGCTTTTTATCTTTTAGCTTTTCAGCTTTTGGATTTTGAACCAATTGGTTAATCAATTTTAATGCCTCTTCCAGATTACTTTCCAAACCTTCAATGGATACAATAAATTCATTTTCGGTACAAGAAAAATTATATGAGCATCCAAGTGCATACATTCGTTTACGAATTTCATCATTGCTCATTTTGTTATTACCGATCATATTAAAATATTGAGCGGCATATTTTAGTGCAGGAATATCGTAATATCCAATACCATATCGGATTGAAGTTGTAAAAATATTATTAAACGGATTTTCTGTTTTTTTGAGCGTAACTCTTGCTTTTACTGATGTTACAGAAATATTATAGTCTTGTATTTTTGATTCTCTTTTTTGCGATTCGTAGTGTTTATTTTTCCATTGTACATAAAATTCCGACATGGCTTCTTTTTCAGGTACTACGGGGATAAAGCCCGGTTTTGGAAGTTTTTCTTTTTTAGGGAATCCCATTTTTGAAACAAATTCAAGGTAATTATCTCCTAAATATGTATTTGCTACACGTATAATATCTTCTTTTTTTACTTCATTAATTGCTTGTAAATTTTTAAGATAACTGTCCCATGTAATGTTTTGTGAAAAAGATTCGAGCATTTGTATTACACGTTCTTCATTGCTTTCCCATGCAGTTTTCTGTGATTTGAGCATATTTATTTTTGCTGCTTCTAAAAGGCTTTCATCAAAATTTCCTTTTTTAATTTTATTTATTTCGTTCCAAACCAATGCCTCTGCTTTATTAATAGATTGTCCAATTATTTTTGGAACTACTGCAATCATTAAACCTCCATGGTCATTGTATGTAAGCGGCAATATATAAGCCATTAGTAATTTACCATCGGCTGTGAGTCGGTCAATAAATCCTGATTGTTCAGGATTTGATAATAAATTGCACATTAAATTTAAAGCCGCATTGTCTTTATGATTATGCGGAACGGTTCTGAATCCTAAAATGGCTGCTTTTACCGGAGTCATTTTTACAGTTATATTTTCTTTTCCTTTAAAAGGAGCTTCATCATATTTTGGATATGCAGGAACAGGTGCGCTGCGCCAATTAGAGAAACGTGCTTCAATATATTTTATCACTTCATCTGCATAAAAATCGCCTGATAGAAATAATGCCATATTGTTTGCAACATAATAGGTGTTGTAATATTCATACATTTTTTTGAGGGAGGGATTTTTTAGATGTTCAATTGTGCCTAATATGGTTTGCTGGCCATAAGGATGTTTTTTGTAAAAGTTTTTCATAAACTCTTCATAAACTAAACTAAATGTATTATCGTTATTGCGGTTTTTTTCTTCATAAACTGTTTCTAATTCTGATTGAAACAAGCGAAATACGGGGTTTTCAAAACGGTGTGCATAAATGTCTAACCATTTTTCTATTTCATGCGAGGGGAAGGTATTAAAGTATGCTGTATGTTCTTCAGTAGTAAATGCATTTACATCATTGCCTCCAATTTCGGAAAGCATGCGATCCATTTCGTTTGGAATGGCATATTTTGCGGCTATTACAGAAATTCTGTTAATTTCTTTTTGAATATTTTGGCGAAGTTTTATATCGCTTGTTTTTCCTAATTTTTCATAAAGCTGGCTGATACTGTCGAGATAAATTTTTTCTTCTTTATAATTTATTGTTCCTAAAATATCGGTTCCTTTAAACAGCATGTGTTCTAAGTAATGTGCAATTCCGGTAGCATCAGCCGGATCATGTTTACCTCCTGCTCTAACCGCCACCATACCGAAAATTTTGGGTTGGTCATGATTTTCGGATAGGTAAATCTGCAATCCGTTTTTTAAGGTATAATGTTTTACTTTTATAGGGTCGTTTGCAAAGGTGCTTGCTTGTTGTGCATAAATTGAAAATGCAGTAAAGCAATAAATGCTTGACAGAAAAATTCTTTTTAAAAACAATTGCATAAAAAGGGGATGTAAAGAAATAATTACGAATTTAGTAAAAAGAACCTCATTTTAATGGTATGCTTTTAGATTTATGATAAAATCTAATAAAATTTAGAATGGTGGCTACGGTTAGTCCAATGGATAAACCGTACCATACGCCTGAAGAACCTAAGTTTAATTTAAATCCTAATAACCATCCAATCGGCAAACCAATAATCCAATATGCTACAAAGGCAAATAATGTTGGTGCTTTTACATCAGCCATACCTCGCAATAAGCCTTGTCCTACAACCTGAGTACCATCTGATAGTTGAAATAATGCAGCAATTAATAATAAATTGGATGCAATTAATATTACAGTTTCATTTTTATTAAAGAGGGTAGGTAGAAAATTATTGAATAATACAAAAAGTAATGCCATTGTTCCCATGAAGGCTAAAACCATTATTAGAGCTGAATTTCCTGCTTTGCGTAAATCATGAAAATTTTTTACACCAAAATAATTTCCCACTCTCACCGAAGCTGCTGCCGATAAGCCGCTTGCAAACATGTAGGTTAATGAAGCCAAACTAATAGCAATTTGATGAGCCGCTAAATCTTCAGCACTTATCCATCCAATCATTACAGCGGCCAATGCAAAGGCGCTTACTTCGAAAGTAAATTGCAAACCAACAGGTAAGCCTACTTTAAAAATTTCACCAACTTTTTTCCAATTATAATCTTTAAAACTAAATCCAATTCTGTAATCTTTAAATTTAGCTGCTTTATATACATAGCAACCCATACAGAAAGCCATTACTACGCGAGCAATAAATGATGCCCATCCTGCACCGTTTAAGCCCATTTCATTAAAACCCCATTTACCGTAAATAAACAGATAGTTTAAAAATACATTCAAAAGGTTGGCTCCAATGCTTATGTACATGGC
>CALKJP010000181.1 GCA_937995645.1 uncultured Bacteroidia bacterium | reverse complement strand
TGCAAAGCATTTGTATTTGTGTTTTAACCATGAATTCATGGAAATATCCACTTGGGTTCAACTAATTTATTTTACTTCAATGGCAATGAACGACATTGGAGATGTTTTTAATGGTTTATTTTTCTCTGTGTTTCTCTGTGTTCTCTGTGGTTATATTTTTTTTCTGTTACAGTGACACCTGAGGGAATTTGTCCTTCTGGATGCCTTTGGAAAATTTCTAATGCATAATTTGGGTTTAAATAGAAAAAATAATTTTATTCGGACAATAGTTAAAAGAAATATGAAGAAAAGGAAACGCATTTATTCAAACGAAATCAACAGCTGATTTTTTTCTACCGCCTGTTTTTTTTCTACTGCAATTATTTTAACTACGCCATCACCTGCAGCTTTTAATACATTCTCCATTTTCATGGCTTCGAGCACTATTACCGGATCGCCTTTTTTTACAACCGTTCCCGGTGTAACAAATATATCGAGCACTAATCCCGGCATTGGAGCTTTCAACTCATTTACTTTTCCTGCCATAAGTTTATCCATTCCCAAGCTCTTAAGCAGTTCATCGTATTTATCGCGAAGGGTTACAGTATATTTATTCCCATTTACCAATAGCACCAATTGTTTTTCTTCGTAATTGGCGCTTACCACTTCTATATTATAGCTTTTATTGTTATCCAAAACATGATAGCTGCCTTCTTTATTTTTTAAAATATCGAGTAAAAATTTCTCTCCATCTATACTCCCACTATTCATTTCACGGTTTTCAAATTCTATGGTATATTCCTTTTCCTGATTATTTACTTTAGCCTTTAGCATTTTTAATAGGGTATTTATGGTTAATAATGGCCGTTTATCCTTAATTTTAAAATATAACAGCCAAATTTTAATATCTTAGCGAGCCTAAAAATACATAAATAATGAAGAATTTAGTTCTATCAGCGTTAATTTTATTTGCACTAAGCGCTTGTAAAACCAATAAATCGGTTACAAATAATGCTAATCCAAATTTAGGTTCAGTTGAAAAAGAAGTAGTTATAACTCCCGAACCAGCCCGATACAATCCTTCGCGTACTATACTTAACGATTTATTACACACTAAACTCGATGTACGTTTCGACTACAATAAAGCATATTTGCATGGAAGAGCCACACTTTCATTTAAACCCCATTTTTATCCTCAAAATAACTTAGTGTTAGATGCAAAAGGTTTTGATGTACACAAAGTTGCACTTTATAATCCCATAACTAAAAGCGAAGAGCAGGATTTAAAATATGAGTATGATAATAAGCAACTGAATATTCGCTTAAACAAAACCTATACCGCAAATGATACGTTTTATGTATATATTGAATATACCGCAAAGCCTGAAGAGTTAGAAAACAAAGAAGGTAGTGCAGCCATTACATCGGCAAAAGGTTTATACTTTATTAATCCAAAAGGAGAAGATAAACACAAACCCATACAAATTTGGACACAAGGGGAAACCGAAGCAAGCTCTTGCTGGTTTCCTACTATTGATTCGCCCAACGAAAAACATACACAAGAAATTTATATTACCGTAGATAAAAAATACGTAACACTTTCAAACGGTAAAATGCTTTTTTCTACCGATAATGGCGATGGCACACGTACCGATTATTGGCGACAAGATTTGCCACATGCACCATACTTAACCATGATGGCAATAGGTGAGTACGAAATAGTAAAAGATAAATGGAGAACTATTGAAGTAAATTATTATGTTGAACGAGATTTTGGGCCACATGCCAAAAAAATTTTTGAACACACCCCTGAAATGATTGAGTTTTTCTCAAAGCGTATGGGCTATGATTATCCCTGGGATAAATATCATCAAGTGGTAGTTCGCGATTATGTTTCCGGTGCAATGGAAAATACATCGGCCGTAATTTTTGGCGAATTTGTACAAAAAACTTCGCGCGAATTGTTAGATGGAAATAACGAAAGCATTGTAGCTCACGAATTATTTCACCATTGGTTTGGCGATTTGGTAACCTGCGAATCATGGGCTAATCTTCCCTTAAACGAATCGTTTGCAACCTATGGCGAATACCTTTGGTTTGAAAATAAACACGGAAGAGACGAAGCCGATTATCACGGACAAAACGGATTGAACAGTTACTTGCTCGAATCGCGCCAAAAGCAGGTAAATATGATTCGGTTTGATTATTTAGATAAAGAAGACATGTTTGATAGTCATTCCTATGCAAAAGGTGGACGTATATTACACATGCTTCGTTATTACATGGGCGATGAAGCATTTTTTAAATCATTAGAATTATACTTAAAGAAAAATGCCTACAAAGCTGCAGAAATGCATCATTTACGTTTAGCCTGCGAAGAAGTAACAGGCGAAGATTTAAACTGGTTTTTCAACCAGTGGTTTTATGCTGCCGGACATCCGAATTTGGAGTTTGAAACAACTTATGATGAAGCTGCTAAAAAAGTAAATGTTACCGTAAAACAAAAACAGGATTTTTCAACTACACCGCTTTACCGCTTACCAATTGATGTAGATGTATATGCTAAGGGTAATAAACAACGTACACGATTAACCTTTACTCAGGCTCTTGAAACACTTTCTATTCCTTGCGAAACTAAGCCCGATTTAGTAAATGTGGATGCCGAAAAAGTGTTACTATGTGTAAAAAAAGAAAAGAAAACTGCAGAAGAATGGGCTTTCCAATACCGCAATGCGCCATTGTATTTAGATAGATACGAAGCCCTTGAAAATATCAGCAAAGCAGGAAATGCAGATTTAACAGCTGCCATTACATTAGAAGCATTAAAAGATAAACACTGGAATATTCGTGCTCAGGCAATACGCGGATTAAGAAAAACCAATAAAAGTACTTCCGAAGAAATTAAACCTTTATTATTGGCAATAACGCAAAATGATGAACACTCAAGCGTTAGAGCTGCTGCCTTAAAATATCTTGCACAAAATTTTAAAGGTGGCGATATAACCTCGCAATTACAAAAATCATTGCAGGACAGTTCCTATATGGTTATGGGCGAGGCCTTAAATGCCTTAGCAGATGTTGATGAAGCTAAAGCCTTGCAGGAAGCTAAAAAGTTAGAAGATGAAAAAATAGCTTCCATCATTAATACTGTTGCAGGCATTTACGCACGCCTTGGAAGCGATGAACAAAATGATTTTTACCTAAATTCTGCCAAGTATGTAAATAGCTTTAGCAAGTTTTCATTCATATCAAATTATAATCGTTTTTTGAAAAAGTGTAAAGACGAAACGGTTTTAAATGGATTACCATTATTGGAAGATGTAGCTGCAAATGAAGGCGCTTGGTGGATGCGTTTATCTGGCGTTCAAGCATTAGGTGAATTGTATAGCTTATACGGCGATCGCATTTTTGAAATAGAAGAAAAACTGAAAAAAACTGATATTTCAGAAGAAGAAAAGTTGAATTTGAGTAAACAATTAATAAGTGCCCAAAAAACAAGAGAGCAAATTCATGTTGTTTTAAAACGCCTGAAAGAAAAAGAAACAGATAAAAATCTCGTAAAATTTTTAAGTAATTACTAAGTCATTTTCATGCGCTACATCCAAGCAGATTGGATTTATACACTTTCAGGCGAGCCTGTTAAAAATGGAATAATTGCAGTAAAAGAAAATGGCGAAATTGAAAACGTTTTTAGCTTTGAAAACTTTTCAAAAAATACACAAGTTGAAAAACACAACGGTTCCATTTGTCCCGGTTTTATAAATGTCCACTGCCATTTAGAACTTTCACACATGAAAGGTAAAGTAGCTGAAAAAACTACTTTGCCCGGATTTATTACATCATTGCAATCACAGCGAAAAGCAAGCAGTGAAGAAATACAAACAGAGATAGAAAAAGCGGATAGTGAAATGTGGCAAAACGGAATTGTTGCCGTTGGCGATATTTGCAATAGCGATGAAACGATTATTCAAAAAAAGAACAGTAAAATTTTTTATCATAGCTTTATCGAATTGTTTGGATTTAATCCTGCTCTTGCTGAAGAAATTTTTAATCGTGCATTAAGTCTTTCTGAAAAGTTCGGAACTTTATCCAATAGTATTGTGCCGCATGCACCATATTCTGTTTCGAAAGAGTTATTTGAAAAAATAAAATCCTGTGCTCAAAATTTTAACAAAACACTTACCATACATAATCAGGAAACAGTCTCTGAAAATGACTTGTATAAAAGTAAAACAGGAGCAATGGCTCTAATGCTCGAGCAGTTTAAATTAGATTTAAGTGCTTGGAAAAACACGGGTTTAAATTCTCTGCCATCTGTTATTGATTTTTTCCCGCAAACAAATCCGTTAATTTTGGTTCATAATACTTATACTGAAGAAAATGATATTGATGTTGCAACATCAAAACATAAAAAGCTGTATTGGTGTTTATGCCCCAATGCCAATTTATATATTGAAAACAGACTTCCTGATATTAATTTATTTAGAAGAAAAAATCTGAAAATAACTATCGGTACTGATAGTTTAGCTTCCAATCATCAATTAAGCATTTGGGAAGAAATTAAAACTCTTCAAAAATATTTTCCTGAAATTAAATTGAATGAGCTGCTTACATGGGCGTGTAAAAATGGGGCAGAAGCCTTACAGTTAAATCAATTCGGAACAATTGAAAAAGGGAAACTCCCGGGATTAAACTTAATTAATTCCAAAGGAGAGATTGAAAAAATATTATAATTCAGCTTTTAAAATTTCACCGAAGCGATACATGTCTTCAAATGAATTGTAAAACGGAACAGGAGCTAAACGAATCACATTTGGCTCTCTCCAGTCAGGCACTACTCCCTTTGCCATTAAACGATTAAATAAATCTTTTCCTTGTCCGTGAGCAATGATAGATAATTGCGCACCACGATGTTTTTTATCGCGCGGTGTAATAATTTCTAAAGCTTTGCCTCCTTTTTCTTCGTTAATGGTATCAATAATAAATTCTAGATAACCGGTAAGTTTGTCTCGCTTTTCGCAAAGAGCATCCATTCCAACTTCATTAAACATATCAATAGCTGCTTTATGTGCAGCCATAGAGATAACGGGAGCATTGCTAATTTGCCAACCTTCAGCAGTTGGAATGGGATCGAAACCTTTTTCCATTTTAAAGCGTACTTCTTTGTTGTGTCCCCACCATCCAGCAAAACGAGGAATGTTTTTATTCATAGCATGCTTTTCGTTTACATAAATTCCGGAAACCCCACCCGGTCCGGAGTTTAAATATTTATAACTGCACCAACAAGCAAAATCAACATTCCATTCGTTAAGTTTTAATTTTAAATTTCCTGCGGCATGGGCTAAGTCAAATCCGGCAAAAGCTCCCGCTTTGTGTGCAGCAGCGGTAATTTTATCCATTTCAAAAGCCTGCCCTGTATAGTAGTTTACACCTCCCATCATTACCAGTGCTAAATCATCGCTATGCTCTTTAATTAAAGCTATTATATCTTCGGTTCTAAGTGTGTATTCTCCCAGACGTGGTTTGGCTTCAATGATGGCAATATCCGGACTATGACCGTAGTGTTTAACTTGCGATTCCAAGGCATATTGATCGGATGGAAATGCTTTTGCTTCACAAATAATTTTATATCGGTTTTTTGATGGACGATAAAATGAAACCATTAATAAATGCAAATTAACGGTAAGTTGATTCATTACAACAACCTCATGTGGCTTTGCACCTACAATTTTAGCTAATGGTTCAGCAAATTGTTCATGATACGAATACCAAGGGTTTTTAGCATTAAAATGTCCCTCAACACCATACTTTGCCCAGTCATCTAATTCTTGTTGAATATATTTGGCTGTCGATTTAGGTTGAAGCCCTAAAGAGTTACCGGTAAAATAAATAACATTTTTCCCTTCATGTTGCGGAAAGTAAAATTGCTCTCTGTATTTACTTAAAGGGTCTTTTTCATCTAATTGCTGTGCAAAAGCTAAAGAGAACTCGTATTTAATTTTTTCGTTTACCTTCATGTTGCGAATTTGGTAATTTTTTTCAAAACATCCTTTGTTAAAATTTGATATTTGTCTTTAAGCATACATGAAATAAAACAATGCTGCTTGAAAATCTTACCTTTGCAAACCTCAAACTGAATTAATTGTTTTAATACACATGAACAGAGAAAAATCTAATGAATTATATCAAAAAGCACTCAATTATTTTCCGGGAGGTGTTAATTCTCCTGTAAGAGCATTTCGTTCTGTTGGCGGTACACCGGTCTTTATTGAAAAAGGGAAAGGAGCATATTTGTGGGATGCCGATGGAAATAAATTTATTGATTACTGCTGCTCATGGGGGCCGCTTATTTTAGGTCATGCTAATGAAAAAGTAGTAAATGCTATTGCAACAACAGCCGCAAAAGGAACTTCGTTTGGAGCTCCTACACAATTAGAAAATGAATTAGCTGAATTAATTTTAACTTTTAATAAATATATTGAGAAATTACGTTTTGTTAGTTCTGGTACAGAGGCAGTAATGAGCGCCATTCGCTTAGCACGTGGTTATACCAAACGAAATAAAATTCTAAAATTTGAAGGTTGCTATCACGGACACAGCGATTCACTTTTAGTTAAAGCGGGTTCTGGTTTGGTTACTTTTGGAGAAACCTCATCAGCCGGTGTTCCTAAATCTTTTGTTGACGAAACAATTGTAGTTTCTTTAGATAATGAAAATGCAGTAGAAGAAGCATTCACAAAGTTTAAAAACGAAATAGCCTGCGTTATTATAGAGCCAATTCCGGCTAATAATGGTTTGCTTATCCAACGGAAAGAGTTTTTAGAATTTCTTAGAAAAATTTGCACCGACAATAAAACGCTTTTAATTTTTGATGAAGTTATTTCAGGCTTTAGAGTAGCATTTTGCGGAGCCGCAGGATTATTTAATATTCAACCAGATATTGTAACTTACGGTAAAATAATAGGCGGAGGTATGCCGGTTGGCGCTTATGGTGCTTCAAAGGAAATTATGAGTTGTATATCACCTGACGGTAATGTGTATCAGGCTGGTACCTTAAGCGGAAATCCTGTTGCCATGGCGGCAGGTATTGCACAATTAAAAGAATGTTTAAAGCCGGATTTTTATACTGAATTAGAGCGTAAAACTTCCCTATTAATAAATAGCATTAATAAAAAATTTCAGCCTAAACATATACCTTTTAAAATCCATCAAATGGGTTCTGTTTTTTGGATTGCATTTTCTAATCAAGAGAATATCAGAACCGCAGAAGCTATTGATGCAGATAGTATGAAATATTTCAGATTATTACATGCTGAATTATTAAAAAG
>CALKJP010000180.1 GCA_937995645.1 uncultured Bacteroidia bacterium | reverse complement strand
ATGGACAAACCATTAATACATTATCAGCATTTAAAATATTGCTAACAGTTAATGTATATGATGAAGCATTAGAAAATGGAGTAGAGAAATTTAATATAACCGTATCAATTGCATTTCCATTATTGGTAACTACTGCATTTATTAAGCCTCCAATTCCAGTATAATTATTAATATCTGAAGCTGTTACAGGATCTAAGTCTGCATTAAAGATTAAAAGAATAGAGGTACCGCTCAATACAGAAGCACTGGTAACTGTTGGCGGTGAAGGGAAATTATAATTTGGCCAAAGCTGTGGTGGAGTTGCTCCTCCAACTGCTACCCAGTTTGCGGGATTTAATATGTTAGCTCTTAAAATTGCCGGAGTACCTGTTTGTGGCCCATTATAGTAAGCATTCACAGCATTACCCGATACATTTCCGGGTGCTGTGCTTGTATTTAAAGAAGTAACGCCATCAACTAATCCTGCAGGAATCATAGACAGACTACCACCACAATTGGTATTTATTGTTACCCAATCATTAGATGTTAATGCAGTAATGTAGTTTGGATTAGCTGCTGTTCCGGTATAAATTATAACTTGATCACCGGAAGAACTTAAACCAAAACCATTACCGGATAATGTACCAATATTACAAACCATTGCATTAGTTTGAATATAAATAATGCTACCCGCAGGTACGCATGTATTAGTTGGTGATGTCCATACTAAACCACCAGAGCATTGTGGCTGTGAATTACTTGTATATTTAGCATCCGTAATATTTATAAATGTTCCCGGAATAATATCTACCAAGGTTAAAATAGCAATTTCATCTTCGGTTGAAATTGCATTCATTCTGTATGCAACAATGAGCAAATCTCCCGGATTAAACTGTGTTTGAATTGAAATAGTTGTAAACTGAGCAGATTGTGTTGTTGTAATTGCATTATCGCTAAAATCTTCAATTGTATTTGGTAATAGTGCAACGTAATATTGTTGTGCGTTTAATAAATTACTGTTAGGAGTAATTGTTAAAACATTACTGTTAAAAGTTGCCGTAAAAGGAACTAATGCACCGGATGCATTGTTTAATCTTAACTCTACTACACTTGCAGCATTTGTATTATCTAAAGGTGTATTATTGATTAATCTCACATTTTCGTTAAACGTTAAAGTAATAGAAGTATTTACAGCAACATTTTGAGTACCATTTAATGGATTAAATATTACGGTTGGAGGAGTTACATCTAAAGTGTTTAAAGGATCGGCATCTAAGGTAAAGTTATCGAAACGGTTATTTCCTGTTGTTGGGCCACCAACCCCAAATTCTACTTTTAATTTAAAGTTAGGATTGTTATCTGTTGCTGCTATATGGTCAAAATTCAGCGTTTATAAAGTTGGGTCTCCAGCATTTGGATAGATGGTGTCAAAAGGAATAAATGTTACACCATCAATTGAATACGACCAGTATTGCTCTGCAGCTGCACCGGTACTTGAACGTCTGGTGGCAAATTTTACTTCAGCATCTTTATAGCCGGTTGTGGGTAATGCAAATTCTAATGCCCCACCAATCGGGCTGTTTAAACGTAAATGAGTTCCTGAAGGATCGCCATTTCTTGCATTGTAGTTATTAATGTTAAAATTTTGACCAGTTCCGTTTAAATCAATTAAACTATTGGGTCCCGGAATATGGGTAATGGAGTTGCTGCCAACCAAATCAATATTTGAAGTTAATAAATTGGTTAATGATGAATTGTCATTAAAATTCCAGTAATGAACTAATGCTGGTGTAACAATAGCTTTTCCGTCTAAAGTAAAATTATCGAAACGGTTATTTCCTGTTGTAGGACCTCCCACTCCGAATTCTACTCTTAATTTAAAATTAGGATTATTATCAGTTGCTGTAATATCATCAAAATCTAAGGTTTCCAAAGTAGGATCACCAGCATTAGGATAAATGGTATCAAACGGAATAAATGTTACACCATCAATTGAATACGACCAGTATTGCTCAGCGGCTGCGCCCGTACTTGAGCGTCTGGTGGCAAATTTTACAACCACATCTTTAAATCCTGTAGTAGGTAATGCAAATTCTAAAGCACCGCCAATCGGGCTGTTAAAACGTAAATGAGTTCCTGAAGGGTCGCCATTTCTTGCATTATAGTTATTAATGTTAAAATTTTGTCCTGTTCCGTTTAAATCAATTAAACTATTAGGTCCCTGAATATGGGTAATAGAACTTCCGCCAACCAATGCTACATTAGGAGTAAGCAAATTTGTAATACTACTGTTATCATTAAAATTCCAGTAATGCACAAGCGTATGTTGTGCATTTACGCTTCCGCTTAGTGATAAGAACAAAGTAGCAATTATAATAATGGTTTTTCTCATTTTGATTTAAGGATTTAAAATTTATTGACAAAACTATTTTTGTACTGTTATGAAATAGTCCTTTAACTTTTAATGATTAGTTATGCTATGTTTAATTTTACTTTAGCACTTTATCTTTTGAAAACAGATTATTAACGATTACTTTAAATCAATTAGTCAAATAAAATAATGATTTGTAGAATAGCCCATTTAACCATAATTTTAGCACATTAATTAAATATTAAATGCACGAACGCTATCATAACAGAGAACAATATTTTAACGAACAGGCATACACAACAGAAAAGTATGTAATACCTTATATTCAGCAAATATTTAAAATTCATCCGGATTTAGTGGTGGCTGAAATTGGTTGTGGAGAAGCCGGTAACTTAAAACCTTTTTTAGATTTAGGATGTACTTGTGTAGGAATTGATTTAGAAGAAGTAAAAATTGAAAACGGAAAAAAGTTTTTTGAAAATCATCCGAATAAAAATAGATTGACTTTAATAGCCGAAGATATTTACAAAGTTAATCCTGATTCGTTACCTAAATTTGATTTAGTGATAATGCGCGATACCATTGAGCACATACCAAATCAGGAAAATTTTTTAGCACAACTTAAAAAGTTTTTAAAACCTGATGCAAAAGTATTTTTTGCATTTCCTCCTTGGAGAATGCCTTTTGGTGGTCATCAGCAAATTTGTGAAAGTAAATATTTACGCCTATTGCCTTACTTTCATTTATTACCCAATTTTATTTATAAAGGTTTGTTAAAGGCATTTGGAGAAAGCGAAGCAAAAATTAAAAACTTAAGCGAAATAAGAGAAACAGGTATTTCTATTCATGAATTTAAAAGCTTTGTTAATAATAACGGCTATAAAATTGATAAGGAAACGTGTTTTTTAATTAATCCAAACTATGAAATTAAATTTAAGCTGAAGCAACGTGTTTTACCTTCAATTCTTAATATTCCGCACTTGCGTGATTTTTATGTTACTACCTATTACTGTATTATTTCAATCAAATAACACATAAAAACAAAGTCTTGCTGCGCTTGTTTTACGTATATTTGAAGCCTTAAAATTTTTCATGTCCGACAAAAAACAAGAAGGTCTTAAATCGCTCAAACATTTAAATA
The DNA here is from genome assembly GCA_937995645.1 of uncultured Bacteroidia bacterium. Taxonomy (GTDB): domain Bacteria; phylum Bacteroidota; class Bacteroidia; order JACCXN01; family JACCXN01; genus CALKJP01. Next base: position 5,761 of record CALKJP010000180.1, on the reverse strand, counting down.
AATACTTATTTAAATATAAGTATCATCTGATATTGGGATTTTTATTTGTTGCCATATCAAATGCTTTTGGAGTGTATGCACCTCAATTAGTCAGAGAAGCCTTTGATTTAGTAAATGTAACTTTTGATAATTACATCAAATCTAAAGGAAGTTCAAATGAATCTGAAATTTTAAAAGAATTCGGAAAAAGCACCATGTATTTAGGCCTAATGTATTTAGCAGTGGCTGTATTAAAAGGAATTTTTATGTTTTTTATGCGACAAACTTTAATTGTAATGTCGCGCCATATTGAGTATGATTTGAAAAATGAAATTTTTGATCATTATCAAAAACTCGATTTGGCCTTTTACAAGCGAAATAATACAGGCGATTTAATGAATAGAATTAGTGAAGATGTTAGTAGGGTACGTATGTATCTTGGACCTGCCATTATGTATTCTATTAATCTTGTTTCATTATTTGTACTGGTAATTGGTACTATGATTAGCGTTAATCCTAAACTAACTTTTTATGTGTTATTACCATTACCTATACTTTCGGTTGCCATATATTTTGTTAGCTCAGTAATAAACAAAAAAAGTGATTTGGTACAAGAGCAATTATCAAAATTATCAACTATTGTTCAGGAAGCATTTTCAGGAATTCGCGTAGTAAAAGCATTTAATAAAGAAGAAAGTTTATTGCAAAGTCTTACTGCTGAAAGCAAAGAGTATAACGATCGCTCTATGGAAATGGTAAAAGTAAATGCCTTGTTTTACCCTTTCATGCTCCTATTAATTGGATTAAGTACACTACTCACCATATACATTGGCGGATTGGAAGCAATAAAAGGGAATATAACTGTAGGTAATATTGCAGAATTTGTTATTTATGTAAATATGCTAACATGGCCTGTAACATCCGTTGGTTGGGTAACTTCATTGTTGCAACGTGCTGCCGCATCACAACAGCGAATTAATGAATTTTTAAAACAAGAACCTGCTATAAAAGATGGAAATATAGAACCCATGCAAGTAAAAGGAACCGTTGAATTTAAAAATGTAAGTTTTATTTACCCTGATTCCGGTATTCAAGCTTTAAAGAATATATCGTTTAAAACAGATAATGGTAAAACTCTGGCAATTATTGGAAAAACAGGCTCAGGAAAAAGTACCATTGCACAATTGATTTGCAGATTATATGATGTAAGTGAAGGTGAAATATTAATTGATGGTATTAATATTAAAAACTTCAAATTAAAAAATTTAAGAAGCGCTGTTAGTGTTGTACCCCAGGAAATATTTTTATTTTCTGATACTATAGCCAACAATATTGATTTTGGAGAAATAACAGGTAATGTTTCGCAAGAAGCAATAGAACGAGCTGCAAAAGATGCAGTTGTTTATTCCAATATTATTGAGTTTCCAAATAAATTTGAAACCATAGTAGGTGAGAGGGGTATAACTTTATCAGGCGGACAAAAGCAACGTATTACACTTGCCAGAGCATTACTTAAAAATGCCCCTGTTTTAATTTTAGATGATTGTCTTTCTGCAGTAGATACCGAAACAGAAGAGTTTATTTTACAAAATCTTAAAAAATATTATAAAAATAAAACCCTGATAATAATAAGCCATCGTGTATCAAGCATTAAACTTGCTGATTATATAATTGTATTAGATGATGGTAAAATTATCGAATCAGGGAATCATGAATCATTGTTGCAACAACAAGGAGCATATTATGAATTGTATCAAAAACAAATGTTGGAAGAAGAAGTGAAGTGATTAGTTATTTAGCTGATTTGATAATTTGGTGATTAGTAATTTAGTAAAAGATCCAATAGTCAATAGTTGATTTGATGATTTAAAGAATTTTAGAATTTGGAATTTATAGCTTAGAATCTTCAATTGAAATTTTACATAGGATCAACATCCGCAAATATTTTTACCGACTTAAATTCTGATTGCGTATAAAAATCATCCATTGATTCATAAATAATATTTTTCACTTGTTTGGTACTTGCTTCACGTTCAATTTTTATTAAAATATTTTTCAGATATAAATTCCTGATACGAGCAATAATGGGAAATTCCGGACCTAAAACTCTTTTTCCGAATTTTTCTTTTAATTTATCCGCAAAATATTTTGAAGCATCATTTAAGAGTTCAACTTCTTTATGTTTTAAAGTAAGCTGAATTAGTTTATAATAGGGTGGATAACGAAATTCTAAACGCTGATGCAGCTCTGTAGTGTACATGCCTAAATAATTATTATCTACAACTTGTTGAATGATAGGGTGCTGTGGTTGCCATGTTTGAATAATAACTTTACCACGTTTATTTTTTCTTCCTGCTCTTCCTGCAACTTGCGCCATTAGTTGATAACTTCTTTCAAAGGATCGAAAATCGGGATAATTCAATAAGCTATCGGCATTTAAAATTCCTACCAATGCTACATTGTCAAAATCAAGACCTTTGGTTACCATCTGCGTTCCTACAAGAATATCAATTTTTTGGTCTTCTAAATCGTGTATTATTTGTTTATGTGCATTTTTACTTCGTGAAGTATCTAAATCTAATCGTGCCACTCTTGCATTGGGGAATAATAAACTTATTTCATCTTCTACACGTTCTGTTCCAAAACCTTTCATGCGAATATCATTGCTGCCGCAGGCACCGCACTTTTTGGGAACACTTTCGTTATACCCGCAATAATGACAAATTAGTTTATGTTGATTTTTATGATAGGTTAAACTTACATCGCAACTCTTGCACATTGGAATCCATCCACAAGTCTGGCATTGATACACCGGAGCATATCCTCTTCTGTTTTGAAACAAAATTATTTGTTGCTTTTGATTCAGAGCTTCTTCCATTGATTGATATAAAAGCTCTGTAAATAAGCCATGCATTTTCTTTTTGCGAGTATTATCTTTTATATCGGCTATTAAAATTTCAGGCATTTGAATTCCGCCATAGCGTTGAAATAATTCTACCAAACCATATTTTCCGCTCTGTGCATTAAAGTAGGTTTCAATGGCGGGAGTAGCTGACCCTAATAATGTTTTTGCTTTATGAATTCCGGCCAGCACCAAAGCTGCATCGCGGGCATGATAGCGAGGCGCAGGGTCGTATTGTTTAAAACTGCTTTCGTGTTCTTCGTCAACAATAACTAATCCCAGATTGGAGTAGGGTAAAAATAGCGCAGAACGTGCTCCAAGAATTACTTTGTATGGTTCTTGTTGTGCATAAATTGAGTTGCTTGCTTGCGCAAGTACATTATTCCAAATTTCTACACGTTCGTTTTCGTTGTATTTTGAATGATATACGCCAACGTTTTTACCAAAATGTTTTTGCAATCGGTTTATAATTTGTGCAGTAAGTGCAATTTCCGGTAAAAGATATAATACCTGCTTACCTTGCTGTAAGGTTTCTTCAATTAATCGAATATAAATTTCAGTTTTACCACTTGATGTTACACCATGTAATAAAACAATATCTTTATCTTTAAATTCTTTTTTTATTTCATCTAATGCTTTTTGCTGATGCTCACTGAAAATTATCTGAGATGCTAATTCCGTGTCATCCTGTTTTATTCTGCTGATTTCAACATTATACAATTCTATGATATTTTTTTTTGCAAGTGCTTTTATGGCAGCATCTGCACTTTCAATACTTTCATTTAAAACTGTTTTTTTTACTTCAGTTGGATTTTTAGTAAAACATCTGGAATGCTGAATATATGCCATTAATACTTCCAGCTGCTTGGGCGCTTTTTTTTCGAGTTTATCAAAAACTTCTTTTAAAAGATTTTCATCTTCTAAATAAGCAGCATTTAATTTTATATATGTTTCTAAGCGGGGTTTAAACTTTTCTTTTAATTCTTCCTGAACTCTGATAGCAGCTTTTTCAAGCATAGATTTAATTACACGGTGTACTTGTTTTAATTCAAGTATTTCGGCTACTTCCTGCATGCTTAAAACATGTCTTAAAGTAAGCGCTTCGTAAATCAGATATTCTTTATCGTTTAAACTGTCAGCGTCATTAAATGCCGGATTTAAAATGATTTTTGTTTCGCTGGATAATTTTAATCCCGATGGCAAAGCTGCGTTCATTACTTCTCCTAAGGCACACATGTAGTAATTTGCCATCCATTCCCAAAGCTTTAGTTGTGGTGCAGTTATAATGGGATGTTCATCTAAAATATTCTCAATGTATTTAGCTTCGTAGTTTAAGGGTGGTTTATCATGAATTTTATAAATAATAGCTGTATAAAGTTTGTTTTTTCCAAACTGAACAACCACACGTTTCCCTACATGTACAAATTCATTCCAATTTCGTGGTACACGATAGGTAAATAAACTTTGCAAGGGCAAAGGTACAATAACATCTACAAATAGTGTGGTGGACATATAGTAATTACATTGATAAAATTTCCATCATGCGCAATAAATCAGGATGAGGAGCTTCTATATGTTTTACTGCTTTTTCAAATGGGGTGTAAGCAATGTTCATGTTTACAATGCCAATCATAAGCATGTTATTTCCTTCTTTTAAAGCTTCTACAGCAGCAAATCCCATTCGGCTGGCATTTACGCGGTCCATACATGTTGGAGAGCCTCCACGCTGAATATGACCAAGAATAGATACACGTACATCTAATTCCGGCAATTTTTCTTTTATTACGTTTGAAACTTTAAATGCTCCACCGGCTTCATCTCCTTCGGCAACCATAATTATTTTAGATGATTTGTTTTTTCTACCTTTGGCTAATTTTTTTATCAGATTATCTATATCGGAGCGAGTTTCAGGAATAAAAATTTCTTCTGCTCCACTTGCAATTCCGCTTCTAAGTGCTATAAGGCCGGCATCTCGCCCCATTACTTCAACCACAAAAACGCGATTGTGCGATTCTGCTGTATCGCGCAATTTATCAACTGCTTCAATTACGGTATTTATGGCTGTGTCATATCCAATAGTAAAATCTGTTCCTGCTAAATCATTATCAATTGTGCCCGGGCAGCCTACCACCGGTATATCCGATATTTTTGAAAACTCCAAAGCCCCCTTAAAAGTACCATCACCACCTATCGCTACGATACCTTCGATGCCTTGATGTTTTAAATTTTTCAATGCTTTTTCTTGTCCTTCTATGGTCATAAAATCTTTACTGCGAGCAGTTTTTAATATAGTTCCTCCTCGCTGAATAATATTTGCTACCGATTTTATATCTAAATCTATAAAATCATTCTCAATCATTCCCTGATATCCGCCAATAATTCCTTTTACTTGTATATTGTAATAGGCAGCTGTTCTTACAACTGCTCTTATACAGGCATTCATACCCGGAGAATCTCCACCTGATGTAAAAACGGCAATTGTTTTCATAATTAAAATTTTAATGTTTAAACATTGTTTTATTCAAAAGTGAGATGCAAGTGATTATCAATACCCACATGAATAACAGCATCGCCCTGATTTATCATGGGTTTATTGTTTAGCCCGACTATATATCCATTTGCGGGAGATTTTATTTTATATTCTACTTCACCAAAAGGATCGGCAATAGCTCCAATCACTTCGTCTTTCCTAATAAACGCGCCATATTTTTTATAAGCATAAAACAAACCTGAGTGTCTTGCTCTTACCCATGTTGTTTTAGGAATTATTTTTGTTTTATTATCAGGAACTGTGATATGTGTCATGCCAAGACTGTTAAGCAAACGCAGGCAGCCATCAACACCTTCGTTTATTGAAAATTCGTCCCATCGAGCAGATTC
>CALKJP010000179.1 GCA_937995645.1 uncultured Bacteroidia bacterium | reverse complement strand
GCGGTAATTACACCTACAATATTACAACCACTTTTTATTAAAGCATCTAAGGGCGCCACAGCAAATTCAGGTGTTCCCATGTAAACTATTCGTAAATCTTTGTAATTCATTTTACAGCTTCTTCATTAAATATTGATACATAGTCAACATGGCTTCAATATCTTTTTTATGTACTTTTTCATCGGGTGTATGTACATTTTCTTCCGGAGCTCCAATAAAGCACCAATCAAATGGAAATGGAGTTCTTTGTAATGCTATGCCATCACTACCTCCTGCACTTTCTATTTCAAGCTGAAAAGGTATTTTACTTTTTTGGGCAATTTCAATAATTCTGTTTACAAATTTTCGTCTTGGAATTCCGCTATCTCTAATTGAGATTGCTACTCCTTTGCCATGCTTTATACCATCGGTTACCCAGGTAATATCTGAAATTAAAGCTTGCTTTACTCCAAATTTTTCATAAATAAATTTACCCAACATTTCTGCCGAACCTCCTCCATGCTCTTCCCAACAGCTAAAACAGATAATACCATTTTCTAATGTTTCGGCTAATTTTAGCGCATTATAAACTCCTAAACGATTATCCATATAGCAGCACTGAATATAATCTTTTGTTTCTCTCCAATCAGGCTTAAAGGTTAAAGTAGTCCCTCTATCAATTTCTCTTTTGTATTTATATGTTATAACATCGTTTTTCCCAACCTGAAGTGTGCACTCAATTTCTCCTTTACTATCAGCCCCCACTAACTTATATCCTTTTTTTAAGCGAGGTCCTCCTATTTTTACTAATTGTTTTCCGTATCGAACTGTAAAGCCAATACTGTCAATATGGGCAAATACGGCTGTTGTTGGTTTTCCAAACACCAACACTATACTATCCTGAAAACCATCTCCTGAAAAAACTTTTGGTTTTACTTTCCAGTTTTTATGGTATTTTTTTACATAAGATAAAATAAACTCCGTTATGGGCCATTCGCTTCCTGATGGCGCATGGATGGAACATAGTTCTTTTAGTAAATTCATTGTTTAAACATTATTTATAAAAATATTTTATAAAAATTTTTTCTACGCACTTTTCACCATCAATAGCAGCGGAAACTATTCCACCGGCATAGCCTGCACCTTCACCGCATGGATATAAATTCTCAATCTGAATATGATGTAAATTTTCCTTATCACGCGGAATACGAACAGGTGATGATGTTCTGGATTCTACTCCAACAATTACTGCTTCGTTAGTAAGATAACCTTTCATTTTACTACCAAATGCTTTAAATGCCTGTTGCAGGCGCGGGCCAATATTTTTAGGCAACCACTCATGCAAAGCACTTGATGAAATTCCGGGATGATAAGAACAATCAGGCAATGATACAGAAATTTTATTTTGAGTAAAATCAACCAATCGCTGTGCAGGTGCTTTTAATTTTCCTCCTCCGTATTTGTAAGCCATTTGTTCCGTTTCTTTTTGAAACTGCATAGCAGCAAGCGCACCAAAGGAGTTATATTTTTGAATATCTTTTAATTCAACGGCAACTACTATTCCTGAATTAGCAAAAGGGTTATTGCGTTTTGATGGCGACCAACCATTGGTAACCACTTCATTATAATTAGTAGCACAGGGTGCAATAATTCCACCCGGGCACATGCAAAATGAATACACACCTCTATCGTTTACCTGATGTACCAAACTATAGGATGAAGCCGGAAGATAATCAGGGCGTGTTGCACAATGCAGTTGTATTGAATCTATTAATGCTTGTGGATGCTCTACTCTCACTCCTAATGCAAATGGCTTGGCTTCTATGGCTATTTTTTTTCTATTTAATAATTCAAAAATATCTCTTGCAGAATGTCCTGTAGCTAATATTACTGCAATACCCTTATAGGTATTCCCGCTTTGGGTTTTTACGGATTCAATTTTATTATTTTGAACAATAAAATCAATAACCTTTTCATTAAAGTGAACTTCACCTCCGTGATCAATTATTCGTTCTCTGATAGCTGTAATAATTCCGGGAAGTTTATTGGTACCAATGTGCGGATGGCTATCAACCATAATATTTCTATCAGCTCCATGATACACTAAGGTTTCTAATATTTTATCCACATCGCCTCTTTTGGTTGAGCGGGTATAAAGTTTTCCATCAGAATAGGTTCCTGCACCGCCTTCACCAAAACAATAATTCGATTCAGGATTTATTTCTCCCTTCTTATTGATTGCCGCTAAATCTCTTCTGCGGCTTCTAACATCTTTTCCTCTTTCAAGAATTACGGGTTTTAAACCTTTTTCCAAACATTTTAATCCGGCAAATAATCCGGCAGGTCCCGCACCAATAATAATTACTTCATGTGCATTTTTTACATTTTTATAATTACGTTCGATAGGTTTAGCACCCTGATACTTTTCACCAATAATAATTAATAATCGAAGATTGGCTTTTATTTGTTTACTGCGTGCATCAATCGAGCGTTTAAGATATTCTATATGCAATGGTGTATCAGCAGTAATTTTTTCAATGTTTCGAACATACTCGTAAAGCAATGGTTCATTAAAAGCAATTTCTGCCGGAAGGACTATGTTAAGTTCTTTTATCAAAACTAAAATTTAGCCCTCAAAATTAATTGAAAAAAGGAATACGCGGGAACGTAAACGTTGAATAGGTTCTGAATAAACCGTACCATCGCGCACTAAAATATCGGGAATTCCAAACGACATTTTAAACTCGGGTGAAAATTTGAAATATTGTAAAAAGAAATCGAAACCAAAGCCCATTTCGTAGCGGTAATCATACTTTCGTAATTTTACCACAATGTCGTTACTTATTTCGTTACTTACATCTTTTTGTGATGCTAAGTCTATTAAGAAATTTCCTCCTCCAAAAATATAGGCTGCAAAATTATTTAATCGTGCAGAACGATATTTTAAATGCAAAGGAAATTCTACAAAGGTTGATTCAATGGGCTTTACACGCAATACCGAAGCGGTATCGCCTCTGTTAAATGTATATTCTAAATTTCGTTGTGCAAATGATAATGCAGGTACAAATCGTAAATTAAAATAGGGGCCTAAATGCAAATCGGATACAATTGCTAAATTAAATCCTGCTTGCCTTTGCGATTCAAGCACCATTAATGAATCAAACTGGAATAAATTTGGTTTTCTGCGAATGGTAAAATCTGTAGAATTTACGCCAAGCGAAAATCCAAAATGAAATAAACGTTTATCAAAATTGGGAAGATTTTCAGGATATAACTTTTGTGCTAATAGTTGAGGTACAGATAAAAATATCAGCAAAATAAAAATTATAAAATTTAGTTTTTTCAACCCTTCCTTTTTTTGTTTCAGAATATAGTATAACGAATTTTACCTTATTTTATTTTTTACCATAATAAATTGAAGCAATTCCAAACATTAAGGTTTTATAATATGTTTGTTTGAAACCTGCTTTTTGCAAATGATTTATAAAATCTACACCATCAGGAAAAGCCTGAACTGATTCCGGTAAATATGAATAGGCTCTGGCATCTTTTGAAACCAGCTTTCCTATTGTTGGTAGTATCTGATTAAAATAAAAGTTATAAATCTGTTTTATGGGAAATGTTTTGGGTTTTGAAAATTCCAACACCACCAAACTACCTTCGGGTTTTAAAATACGATTTATCTCAGTTAAACCTTTATCAAGATTTTCGAAATTACGAACACCAAAGGCTACGGTAGCTGCATCAAAATAATTTTCTGAAAAAGGAATATTTTCAGAATCGCCACTTATTAATTGAATTTTATCTTGTAAATTCAATTTAACAAGTTTTTCGCGACCAAATGAAAGCATCCCTTCTGAAATATCAATTCCTATAATCTTATCAGGATTTAAAATTTTATTGGCTGTAATTGCTAAATCTCCTGTTCCTGTTGCAATATCCAACAATAATTTAGGATTTTCCTGCTTTAAACAAGCTATTGCTTTTTTTCTCCAGATAGTATCAATGCCAAGTGAAAGAAAATGATTTAAAAAATCATATCGAGGGGCTATATTATTAAACATTTGAGCAACCTGCTCTTTTTTGCCTGCTTCAGATTCTTTGTAGGGTGTAACTGCCATTTTTTAAAATTGTGCGTAAAGATAGTTATATTATTTACTGATATTGTAGAAGCAACAAATCATAAAACAGCTTTGTTTCATAATACATCAATCCTTGCAAAGGTATTTCTAAAAACCAGAAATAAGCCTCACTATCAATATATTAAACAAAACAAAATTATTTAATTCCAACGAATTGAAATGGATTAATTAAAAAACTTGCACAGAAAAAAAGCAATTTATATATTTGCAGCCCTAATTACAGACAGATTAATACAAAAAACGATGAAAAAAGGAATTCACCCCGAAAATTACAGATACGTAATATTTAGAGACCTATCTAACGGATATGCATTTTTAACACGTTCTACCGCTAACAGCAAAGAAACTGAAAAGTGGGAAGACGGTAATGAATATCCTGTTATTAAATTAGAGATTTCTAACACATCTCATCCATTTTATACAGGTAAGATGAAATTAGTTGATACTGCAGGTCGTATTGATAAATTCAATACACGTTACAAGAAGAAATAATTTATATCTATATAATACATTAGAAATCCCGCAAAATTGCGGGATTTTTTTTATTGCTTAAATTTTACTTTTATTTAAAAATAGCAGCTTTATACAAACCTAATTTCGAGAAAAAATAGGCGCTTGAAACGCTTAACACTCCTAAACCATATTTAACACTTCTACTGAAATTAATTGATGATGCTTCATCAAAATACTTGGTAGGACAAGTGATTTCACCAATTTCATAGCCGGCATAAAATATCTGTGCGAGCATTTGATTATCAAATACAAAATCATCTGAATTGGCATCTATATTAATTTTCTGAAAAATTTCTTTTGAAAAAGCTCTGTAACCTGTATGATATTCCGACAACTTTTGATTCATCAAAATATTTTGAATAAAAGTTAAAAAGCGATTTGATATGTATTTATACATTGGCATTCCTCCTTTTAAGGCTCCCTTACCTAAAATTCTGGAACCTAAAACTACCGGGTAAACATCGTAAGCAATAACTCCTGCCATGGCATGTATTAATTTAGGTGTGTATTGATAATCCGGATGTAACATAATAATTATATCGGCTCCCAATTCTAATGCTTTTCTATAACAGGTTTTTTGGTTTCCACCATAACCTTTATTTTTTTCGTGGCGAATAATGTGTTTAATCCCAAGTATTGAACCCACTTCCGAAGTATTGTCGTTACTGGCATCATCAACTAAAACAACATCATCTACAATATCAAAAGGGATTTCTTTATAGGTTTGCTCTATTGTAAGTGCTGCATTATAAGCCGGTAATACTACAATTATCTTTTTTCCGTTAAGCATATCTGTTATTTGCAACAAAACTACTAATAGCAAATAACACACGCAAATCTGTGCTTAGCTCTAAAATTAGTACATTTGCCCACTATTAAAATTCAGCATGATAAAGCGAATACATTTGTATGTGGTAAAATCTTATTTGGGTCCATTTGTGCTCACATTTACTATAGCGCTTTTTGTGTTGCTGATGCAATTTTTATGGAAGTATCTGGAAGACTTAGTTGGCAAAGGGTTAGAATGGTATGTTATAGCAGAACTTTTATTATATGCATCGGCTAGTTTAGTACCTTTAGCATTGCCATTGGCTATTTTGCTTGCATCTATTATGACATTTGGAAATCTTGCAGAGCGCTATGAATTAGTTGCTATGAAATCTGCAGGATTATCACTACCAAACATCATGAAATGGTTAATAGTTGTTACTATATTAACCTCTTTTGGTGCCTTTTATTTCTCAAATAATATTTTACCAGTAGCCAATTTAAAGTTTGGAGCATTGCTCTATGATATTACTCAACAAAAACCGGGTATTGACTTAAAAGAAGGTATTTTTTATAATGGAATAGAAGGTTTTTCCATTCGTGTAAAAAAGAAAGAAAAAGGAGGCGAAATTTTAAGTGATATAATGATTTATGACCATACTCAAAAAAGCGGAAATACGAAAGTTATACTGGCCGAAAAAGGAAAAATGTCAGTTACTCCCGATAAGCGATTTATGATTTTAGAGCTTGAAAATGGTTATAGTTATGATGACTACAAAGCAGATAATAGAAGTAACGAAATGCCCTTATTAAGAACTAAGTTTAAAAAACAAATTGTACGATTTGATTTGGGTCAATTTAAACTTACCAGAACAGATGAGGGTTTATTTAAAGATCATTATGGTATGCTAAATCTAAACCAACTAAATGCTGCGGTGGTAGATTTATATGTAGAGCAAATAAAAAGCAAAGAAAATATTCAAAAAATTGTAAAAGGAAATTTTAATTATCAACGTTTTTATACAGATACATTCTACCAACAATCTTATACGCTGCGTCCGGAATTTGACACATTGGTTTATTTTGAAAAATTTCCTAAAAACGAAAAATTAATAATCGTAGAAGGAGCATTAAATGCCGCACGAACATCGAAATTATATATAGAAAACTTAGAAAACGACTTAGAAAATCGTATCAAATATATTAATCGTCATAATATAGAATGGCACAGAAAATTAACACTTTCTATTGCCTGTATAGTGTTGTTCTTTATTGGCGCGCCATTAGGAGCTATTATTCGTAAAGGAGGATTAGGAATGCCGGTAGTAGTTTCTGTTATTTTCTTTTTAATTTTTCATATTATATCCATTACCGGAGAAAAATCGGCCAGAGAAGGCGTAATTACGGCTTTTTGGGGTATGTGGATGGCATCTTTTATTCTGCTACCATTAGGTATTTTCTTAACCTATAAAGCCAGTAGAGATTCTACATTGTTTGATATTCAAGCCTATTTGGATATATTAAAAAAATTTAAAAGAAACAAAAAATCATAATTTTTTTATGCGTGTTTTACAGCTTTGTCACAAACCCCCTTTCCCTCCGGTTGATGGGGGTTGCGTAGCAATGGCTGCTGTTACTAAAGGATTATTAAATCAAGGCACAGAGCTATTTACTTTTAGTATAGCCACTCCAAAACATCCATTTAACCTTGCGTATTTTCCTAAAGAAATTCAATCAAAAAGTTTAGCTTATTTTATTGATACCAACATAAAGTTATCAGATGCATTATCTGCACTTGTTACAAACAACTCATATAATATCTCTCGATTTTATAATGCAAACTTATCTAAAGAATTAATCGCTCTTATCCTTAAAGAAAAAATAAATCTTGTGCATGTAGATGGCTTATATGCCATGCCTTATGCTGAAGATATAAAAGCAAATACAAAAGCTAAAATTGTTTTACGCTCTCACAATATCGAGCATCATTTATGGCAACAAAAAGCTAAAAACGAAAACAATCCCATAAAGAAATTATATTTAAAAAAACTTGCCAATCAATTAAAACAGTTTGAACTGAAAAGTTTTGCAATGGCTGATGGAATTATAAGTATTAGCCGTGCTGACAGTAATTTTATTCAACAAAACGAAATCAAAACAAAACTTATAACAATTCCTGTAGGTATTGAAAAAAAAGAGTTTAAAGAAAACGCTTCAAATACAATCTACCACATTGGAGCTATGGACTGGCAACCAAATGTAGCAGGATTAGACTGGTTTTTAAATAAGGTATGGCCACTTGTTTTGAGCAAAATTTCTGATGCAGAATTACATCTTGCAGGAAGAAACATGCAAAAAGAAAATTATGCACAATACAAAAATGTAAAAGTTTATGGCGAAGTAAACAGTGCAGAAGACTTTGCAAAAAATAAAGGCATTATGATAATTCCGGTACATGAAGCAAGCGGAATACGCATAAAATTAGCAGAAGCTATGATGCTGAGCAAGGCTATTGTTTCAACATCAATTGGTGCATCAGGAATTGAAAATTTAAGTAATAACGAAATTTTATTAGCAGATGATGCGGAATCATTTGCTAATCATCTTGTAAATTTGATAAACGATAATAATCTAAAAAATCAATTAAGTAAGCAGGCACATAATTTTGCATTAAATTATTTTGAACAAGAAGCATGCAGTAAAAAAATGATTGATTTTTATAAAGACATTTTGAAATAAAAGATGCAAAAACTACTGGTAATAACATCACGTATTCCATATCCTTTAGAAAAAGGAGACAAATTGCGTATTTATCACCAGTTAAAGTATTTATCGCAACAATTTCAAATTTGTTTGTGTGCATTAAACGATGCCTACATACATCCAAATGCAGAAAAAGAATTAAAAAAATATTGCAGCGAAATCCATTTTTTTAGTTTTAATAAACTGCAAATTGCGAGCGGTGTTTTTCAAGCCTTTATTAATGGAGAACCTTTTCAGATTGGCTATTTCTATCATGCATCCATCCAAAAAAAAATAGATTATGTTGTAAAAAAATTTAATCCTGATTTTATATTTTGCCAGTTAGTTCGAACTGCTAAATATGCTCTTAACTATCCGCAGTTGAAAACACTTGACTACATGGACGCCTTATCTAAAGGAACTGAGCGCAGAATTGAACATTCTTCTTTATGGATGAAATGGATAATGCAAACAGAAACAAATCGTTTAAAAAAATTTGAAACAAAAGTTTTTGATGCATTTAATACCCACTGTATTATTTCAGATGAAGATAAAAAATTTATTGTTCACCCCAATAATTATAAAATAAAAGTAATCCCTAATGGAATTGATTTAGAATTTTTTAAGCCTTTAGCAATAGATAAAAAATATGATTTAGTTTTTACCGGAAACATGAGTTATCCTCCTAATGTTCAAGCTGCTCAATTTTTAGTACAAAAAATTCTTCCTTTATTAAAAGATAAATGTAGTGTACTTGTATCAGGAGCACAACCTGTAAAAGAAGTATTATTATTGCAATCTGACAAGTGTATAGTTTCAGGCTGGGTGGACGATATAAGAACGTCTTATGCCGCAGCTAAAATTTTTGTTGCACCATTGCAAATTGGAACAGGCCTTCAAAATAAGATACTGGAAGCAATGGCCATGAAAATTCCTTGTATTACTACCCCATTAGTAAATGCATCTTTGGGAGCTAAAGAAAGCGAAGAAGTATTAATTGCAAATACGGCTGAACAATTTGCCGAAAAAATTGCTTATTTATTACAACATCCTGAAAAAGCTAAGGAAATGGCTGAAAAAGCCTATTTGTATGTAGCTGAAAAATATAATTGGCAGCAAAGTACGAATGAATTGATAAAACTTATTTTAAATCAAAAGGTTTAGTAAATTTGCACCCTCATAATAAAGTGGAAATGGCATATAAATTTAATACTGTAGAAGAAGGCATAGAAGACATCAAAGCAGGAAAAATCTTAATAGTTGTAGATGATGAAGATCGCGAAAATGAAGGAGATTTTGTAATTGCAGCTCGCTGTGTTACACCGGAAGTAATTAATTTTATGGCAACACATGGTCGCGGTTTAATTTGCGCTCCATTAATAGAAGACCGTTGTGATGAACTGGGTTTAGACCTGATGGTAAACAATAATAATTCGCTCTACGAAACTCCTTTTACCGTTTCGATAGATTTAATTGGTCATGGTTGTACCACAGGTATTTCTGCGTCAGACAGAGCCAAAACAGTATTAGCTCTGATAAATCCGGAAACAAAACCTGAAGATTTTGCAAAGCCGGGACATATTTTCCCATTACGTGCAAAACGTGGCGGTGTTCTTAGAAGAACAGGACACACCGAAGCTGCAATAGATTTGGCTCGCTTAGCAGGTTTTGAACCTGCAGGAGTTATTGTAGAAATTATGAACGAAGATGGTACAATGGCCAGAGTACCTGATTTAATGAAAATTGCAGAGCGTTTTAATTTGAAAATAATTACTATAAAAGACCTTATTGCTTACCGACTTAAAAAAGAAACGCTCATAAAAAAAGAAGTTTCTGTTCATTTACCAACCGAATGGGGTGATTTTACACTTACCGCTTACACTCAAATTACTACCGGACAAGAACATCTGGTAATTCATAAAGGAGAATGGAAAGAAGATGAACCGGTATTGGTGCGCGTGCATTCATCTTGTATGACAGGCGATATTTTTGGGTCGTGCCGTTGCGACTGCGGACCGCAATTGCATAAAGCCATGGAAATGATAGAAAAAGAAGGGAAAGGAATAATTGTGTATATGAATCAGGAAGGACGAGGTATTGGTTTATTAAACAAGTTAAAAGCATATAAACTTCAGGAAGAAGGCTACGATACCGTTGAAGCCAACGAAAAATTAGGATTTAAAATGGATGAGCGAGATTATGGAATTGGTGCTCAAATATTAAGAGATATGAATGTTTCTAAAATCCGATTAATGAGTAATAATCCTAAAAAGCGAGTAGGCTTAACCGGTTACGGATTGGAAATAATTGAGAATGTTCCACTTGAAATTCAGGCAAACCAATACAATTTAAAATATCTGAAAACCAAGCGCGATAAAATGGGGCATCAACTAAAACTTGATAAATAGCAAATTTACCCTATTTATTAATTTTCAGGTACTCCGTATAAATCAAACTCTTCGGCATGATTAATTTTAATTTGAGCAAAATCGCCTATGCGTAAAAAATGCTCACGAGCATCTACCAATACTTCATTATCAACTTCAGGAGAATCAAATTCTGTGCGACCAATAAAGTAATTCCCTTCTTTACGATCTATTAATACTTTAAACACCTTTCCAACTTTTTGCTGATTTAATTCAAAAGAGATACCTTGCTGTATTTCCATAATGCTTTGTGCTCTTGCTTGTTTTATTTCGTCAGGCACATTATCTTTTAATGAATATGCATGAGTATTTTCTTCATGCGAATAAGTAAAAATTCCTAATCTGTCAAAACGGGTTTGTTTTACCCATTCTTGCATTTCTTCAAAATCCTGATCTGTTTCTCCCGGATAACCGGCAATTAAAGTGGTTCTTAATGCTATACCGGGAACTTTATCGCGAATACTATTTACCAAATCAATGGTTTTTTGTTTAGTAATACCTCTTCGCATACTCTTTAGCATTTTATCTGAAATATGTTGCAAAGGCATATCAATGTAGTTACAAATATTTTCACGTTCGTGCATTACATCCAACACATCGAATGGAAATCCACTTGGAAAAGCATAATGTAAACGAATCCACTCCAAACCATTTATATCTGAAAGGCGTTTTAAAAGTTCTGCCAACTTTCTGTCTTTGTAAATATCTATACCATAATAGGTGCTGTCTTGCGCTATAATTAAAAGTTCTTTGGTTCCTTTTTTTACCAGATTTTTTGCATTGTTCACCAACTCTTCCATGGGAACTGATACGTGTTTACCACGCATTAATGGAATAGCACAAAATGAACATGGCCTATCGCAGCCTTCTGAAATTTTGAAATAAGCATAATGCTGAGGAGTTGTAAGTAATCGCTCGCCAACCAATTCGTGCTTGTAATCAGCTTTTAGCGTTTTTAATAATCGAGGCAAATCGCGTGTACCAAAATAGGCATCAACTGTTGGAATTTCTTTTTCCAATTCATCTTTATATCGCTCAGACAGACATCCTGTTACATATAATTTATCTACCAATCCGGCTTCTTTAGCATCAGCATAACGTAAAATAGTATCAATGCTTTCCTGCTTGGCATTATCAATAAATCCGCAGGTATTAATAATTACAATTGATGCATCATCGGTTTGCGATTCGTGTTCAACTTCAAACTTATTGGCTTTTAATTGCGCCATCATTACTTCCGAATCGAAAAGATTTTTGGAGCAACCCAATGTTACAACATTGACTTTATTTTTTTTTAATGTTTTAGTCTTCATTTTTTATGACTTAAATAATGAATCTACAAACTCTTCTTTATTAAAGAGCTGTAAATCGTCTATCTTTTCTCCTACTCCAATATATTTTACAGGAATTTTAAACATATCAGAAATTCCAATTACCACTCCGCCTTTGGCGGTACCATCCAATTTAGTTAAAGCAAGTGCATTTACCTGAGTTACTTTAGTAAATTGTTTTGCCTGTTCAATGGCATTTTGTCCGGTTGATGCGTCTAACACCAGTAGAATTTCGTGTGGAGCATCAGAAACAACTTTTTGCATTACTCGTTTTATTTTGCCCAATTCTTCCATTAATCCGGCTTTATTATGCAATCTGCCTGCTGTATCAATTATTACCACATCATATTCTTTTGAAACTGCAGATTTTAAGGTATCGAATGCTACTGAAGCAGGATCTGCTCCCATGCCTTGTGAAACTATTGGTACCTCTACTCTATTTGCCCAAATATTTAACTGATCTACTGCGGCTGCTCTAAATGTATCGGCTGCTCCCAGTAAAACATTATATCCTTTTTGTTTAAACTGATATGCCAGCTTGCCTATTGTAGTTGTTTTACCTACGCCATTTACCCCTACAACCATTATTACATAAGGCTTTTTACCTTGTGGAATGGTAAATTCTACGGCTTGTTCAGCATCGTTTTCTTTGAGCAAAGCAACTATTTCTTCTTTTAAAATACGATTGAGTTCAGAGGTATTTACATACTTATCTCTTTCTACACGATCTTCAATACGCTTAATAATTTTAAGCGTAGTATCAACTCCAACATCAGAAGTTACAAGTACTTCTTCTAAATTATCTAGCACTTCGGCATCAACCGTAGATTTTCCAATTACTGCTCTGGTAATTTTACTAAAAAGACTTTCTTTGGTTTTTTCTAAACCTTTATTAAGACTTTCTTTTTTTTCTTTACTGAAAAAACTGAACAAACCCATACGTTGATATTTATAAAAGCTAAAAAAGCTCCTTCTCACAAGAGAAGAAGCTTAATTTATAAAATTCATGTTTAATTATTTTTGAGAAAGGAAATCTTTCACGTGATCGTTATGCACTACTTCTTCTTTAAAAGAGTAGGCGCCACTTTTAGATTTAACCATTTTAATTACACGGGTAAAATCTTTTCCTTTACCGGTTTTTAAGGTTGCAACAACTTTCTTAGCCATTTCTTAAAGTATTTAAAATTACTTAATTTCTTTGTGAATTGTTTTACGCTTTAAAATTGGATTATATTTTTTTAATTCCAATCTGTCGGGTGTATTTTTTTTGTTTTTTGTGGTTATGTAACGCGATGTTCCCGGTAAACCACTTTCTTTATGTTCTGTACACTCTAATATTACTTGTACTCTATTACCTTTCTTTGCCATTTTGCTATACTTTTTTTCTTTATTGGGTTGCAAATATATGATATAATTCGGATATTTCCTAATGTATATTAAAAAATACCAAATTGCTAATAAATTTAACTCAAAAAGTTACATGACTTTTTTCTGCTTCGCTGCGAATAAGATTTTGTAAGGATTTCTTGATTGTTTTAAAATTTATTTAATTGAAAGAAATCCTATCTAAATCTAAATCCGGCTTGCCTGTCGGCAGATAGGGTTAACTTGGATTCATCCCACATACCAACACATTTGTCATTAAAATTTTCAAATTCTAATTACAAATCCGGATTTGAAAATAGAACATTAAGCCACTATTCTATTTTTAATTAAAAAAGCCTTAGATTTCTCTAAGGCTTTTGCGGTCTGGAAACGCCAACTCGTTGGGTTTAAACGGGGCTCGAACCCGTCCCCAACATCGTTGGGGATGACAGGCATGTTATTATTCTACTTTCAATTCATTAAGTTCAGATTTTATCAATTCTTCTATTTGAACTTTTGAATATTTTTTCAATGATTTTTCTCTTTTTAATGCTGCCTCTTTTTTATCAAAACTTTGTAAAAAAACTATTTCCCAAGGGGTGTAATGTTTAGTGTATCGGCTCTTCCTGTCATTATGCTCCGCTAAACGTTTTTGGGGATTTGTACTATATCCCTTATAATACTTGGAATAGCTTAAACTGTAAATGATATATACATAATGTTTAATCATATACTTTTTAATTAAAAAAGCCTTAGATTTCTCTAAGGCTTTTGCGGTCTGGACGGGGCTCGAACCCGCGACCCCATGCGTGACAGGCATGTATTCTAACCAGCTGAACTACCAGACCTTTGTTCTATTTACAATCAAACGGGATGCAAAAATAATTGTTTTTATGATTGTGACAAATAATTATTAAAATTTTATATCATTTTATTTCGTTTGTGTAAGTATGTCAGCAAGATAGTTTCGTATCCCTGCTTAATATCGGCCTCAACAAAATCAATTTTATACTGTGCACATTTTAATTCCAATTTTTTTTTAAAGTTGTTTACAGCCTTATGATAGGCTTCTTTTATTTGCACCGGATTTACTTTTACTTCCTCTCCGCTTTCACTGTCAATAAAACGATAGGGGCGATTATCAAAATTAAAATCCAACTCGGTATTTTTATCAACGACATAAAATAAAATTACTTCATGTTTATTGTAGCGCAAATGTTGAAGGGCATTTAGCACATCCTGCTCTTCTCCCACACTATCGAGCATATCGCTAAAAATAATTACCAGCGACCTGCGATGCATTATATCGGCAACTTCGTGCAAAGCCTTTGCTAAAGAGGTTTTATGTAAAGTTTTTTTATTATATTCAGTAATTATTTTTGCAAGCTGATGGTACAAAAGGCGAAAATGAGCGGCATTTGCTTTGCTTGGTAAATGCTGCATTTTTTCATCAAAAAAACTAATTCCCACTGCATCGCGCTGTCTTTTAAACAATTCTGCAAGAACTGCAGAAGCGTTTACAGCAAAACCGAGCTTTGATAATGGGTTTTCAGCACTATATTCCGGATAATTCATAGAAGATGACTGATCTATAACCAACTGGCAGCGCAAATTGGTTTCTTCTTCATATCGCTTAACAAAAAGCTTTTCGGTGCGTGCATATAGTTTCCAGTCGATATGCCGCGTAGATTCTCCGGTATTATACAGGCGATGTTCAGCAAATTCAACCGAAAAGCCATGAAATGGGCTTTTGTGCAAACCGGTAATAAAACCCTCCACTACCTGACGGGCATTAAATTCTAGTTTGCTAATCATTTCAATGGTTTGACGATTAAATTGCTCCATTTTTTATTCGATTAAAAAGAAAAAATTCAAAGCTGATGTAAAAAACTTACACCTTGCTTTGAATTTTTATAATTTATTTTTTATTACAGTTGAGCGTCTAACTTAGCAGCTAATACTGATTTTGGTACAGCACCAACTTGCTTATCAACTACTTGTCCGTTTTTGAATATTAATAATGTTGGGATATTACGTATTCCGAATTGAGCTGATACATTAGGATTATTATCTACATCTAGTTTTCCGATTACAGCTTTTCCTTCGTAATCTTTAGCCAGTTCTTCAATAATAGGGGCAACCATACGGCAAGGGCCACACCATACTGCCCAAAAGTCAACCAATACAGGTTTGTCTGATTTTAATACTAATTGTTCAAAGTTTGCGTCTGTTAATTCTAAAGCCATGATTTTTGTTTTTTGTAATTATTAATTAATTGATGATGTTTTATTTTGCAAATATAAGACCATTCGTAAAATTAGCCTTTTTTGTCATTTAATTTATTTCGTATCGCAAACCGGGCATTTTATCCAAGGTATTAAAAAACTCATTGGATGTATTTACTTTAAAGGATTTCGAGAGCATTTCTAATTTCATTCGTTCAACACTGTCAATAACTGACAGTTTTACATTACAATTTCCTCTGTTGTTTGACATTAATTTGAGTAAATTTTCAACTAATTCGTTTGATATTTCGCTTAACTCAATATTTAAGTTTATTTGATTTACTTTGCTTTCTCTAACATCTGATAGTATCTGAATGTTTGAAATTTTAAATTCCATTTGATCGCCAAAACGGTAACGTTTTTCAAATTTTCCTTTTACATACAAAAACTGATGAATTTCCATAAAATGTTTGAATTTGAGATAATCTTCACCAAAAAGCATTATTTGATAGGAATCATAAAAATCTTCAATTGTTATTGATCCATAAGGTTTTCCGTTTTTAGTTATTCTGTGAGCCACATCGGTAATAATGCCTGCAAATGCTATATCGCGGGTTAGTAAGGGTATAATATTATTTATTATTTCAGCCTCTTCGGGCTCCATGGTGGCAACTCTCTTTTTAATTTTGTCAAATATATGTTCGCCATTTTTCTTTGGTGGTATGGCTTGGCTATTTTCTGCTTGTTGTTGTGGTTCTTCATATTCTTTTAATAAATCAACTGCTTTTTTTAGTTCGCTTAAGTTGGTATTGCAAAAGTGTTTGATTTCAAACCGGTAATCGTCTAATGGATGTCCTGAGATGTAAAATCCTACAACTTCTTTTTCAAATTTTAGTTTTTGTAAAGATCCCCAATCTTCAACGCGGGGTATATTTGGTTCGGGTAGTTCTACTTCTTCGCTCATATCAAATAAGGAGGCCTGTGACGAGTTTTCTACTTCTTGATAATTGGCTCCAAATCGAATTACTTTTTCCAAAAAGGTAGTATCTCCATCAAAATGAAAGTAGGTTGCTCTGTTAATTCCTTTAAAAGAATCGAAAGCTCCTGCATAAGCCAAACTTTCGAATGTTTTCTTATTTGCAGTTCTTAGATTAACTCGCTTTACAACATCAAAAAAACTTTTAAATGCTCCGTTTTTTTTTCTTTCTTCAATAATTGAATTTACGGCAGCCTCACCTACTCCTTTAATAGCACCGAGTCCGAAACGAATTTGACCGTTTTTGTTTACTGAAAACTGAAATTCACTTTCATTAATATCGGGGCCTAATACAGGTATACCGATACGCTTACACTCTTCCATAAAGAAGGTTACTTTTTCGATGTTATGTTGGTTATGGGTAAGTACTGAAGCCATGTATTCTGCCGGGTAATGCGCTTTTAAATAAGCGGTTTGATAGGCAACAAAAGCATAACAGGTTGAATGTGATTTATTGAAGGCGTATTGTGCAAAGGCTTCCCAGTCTGTCCAAACTTTTTCTAATTTTTCTTTATCAAGGCCTTTTGCTTTTGCCCCTTCCATAAACTTGCTCTTCATTTTATCGAGTGTTGCACGGTCTTTTTTTCCCATTGCTTTACGCAGCACATCGGCATCGCCTTTGGTAAATCCTGCCAGCTTTTGCGAGAGTAACATTACTTGCTCTTGATACACGGTAATACCATAGGTATCTGCAAGATATTCTTCCATTTCGGGCAAATCGTAGGTAATTTCTTCTAAGCCGTGTTTTCGTTTTATAAAGTTGGGGATATATTCCAGAGGACCCGGGCGATAAAGGGCGTTCATGGCAATTAAATCTTCAAACTTATCAGGCTTTAGTTCTTTCAGGTATTTTTGCATACCTGCCGATTCAAACTGAAATGTTCCATTGGTTTCGCCTCTTTGATAAAGCTCGAATGTTTTTTTATCATTTAAAGGAATGGTATCTATATCAAACTCTACTCCATGATTTTGCTTTATTAATCGCAGGGCATCGCGAATAATGGTGAGGGTTTTTAATCCCAAAAAGTCCATTTTTATTACTCCGGCATCTTCTATTACTTTTCCATCGTATTGTGTAATGTACAAGTCGGTTTCTTTTGAAGTTGCAATGGGTACAATCTCTGTTAAATCTTTTGGAGCTATAATAATTCCAGCTGCATGTATTCCGGTTCCTCTAACTGAACCTTCTAATATTTGAGCTTCTCGAAGGACTTTTGCCTGTAAATCATTGCCGGCTAAAATTTTGCGCAAACGTTTTACATTTTCAATGTCATCATTTAATAAACCTTCTTTTTCTTTCAGGCTTTTTTCTCCTTCTATTGGAGCATTTAAAATTCTGGATAAAGATATTCCGGGTTTTTCGGGAACTAATTTTGCTAAGGCATTGGATTCGGGTAAGGGCAAATCTAACACACGTGCTACGTCTTTAATACTCATTTTAGCGGCCATTGTGCCATAAGTAATAATTTGTGCTACTTGATTTTTACCGTATTTTTCAACTACATAATCAATTACTTTTTGTCGGCCTTCATCATCAAAGTCGGTATCGATATCGGGCATTGATTTACGATCGGGATTTAGAAAACGTTCGAAAAGTAAATTATATTTAATTGGGTCAATATTAGTTATCCCTATGCAATAAGCTACCGCTGAACCTGCTGCTGAGCCACGTCCCGGACCAACAAACACACCAATATCTCTTCCTGCTTTTATAAAGTCGGCAACAATTAAAAAGTAGCCGGCAAAGCCCATGGTTTTAATGGTAAACAATTCGAAATTTAAACGCTCTTCTATTTCGGGTGTTATATCGCCATAGCGAATCTTAGCTCCTGAAAAGGTCAGATGTTTTAAATACTCCCATTGATTTAAAACATTATCTTCATGTATTTGAAACTCCTGAGGTATAGGGAAATTGGGAAGTAAAATATCGGTTTTTAATTTAAGCGTTTCAACTTTATTTACAATTTCATTGGTATTATCAATCGCCTCGGGTAAATCGCTAAAGAGATTTTGCATCTCTACGGTTTTTTTAAAGTAAAACTGATCGTTGTAAAATGCAAAGCGTCTGCCTTTTGTGGAGGTATCATCATCAGCAAATTCTTTCATGCTGGGTGTGCTTTGCTTTTCACCGGTATTAATACACAGTAAAATATCGTGTGCATTTGAATCTTGCTGATCTACATAATGCGAATCGTTTGATGCAATAATTTTAACATTGTATTTTTTTGCAAACTTTAGTAAAACCTCGTTTACAATTGCCTGCTCGGGTATTTGGTGTCGCTGAAGTTCTACATAATAATCTTCACCAAATATATCGAGCCACCATTTAAACAATTTTTCAGCTTCTTCTTCACCCTTTCTGATAATTGCACGGGGAACTTCTGCTGCTAAACAACATGTGGTTGCTATTAATCCTTTATGATATTGTAATACCAACTCCTTATCTATTCTGGGATATTTTCCATATAAACCATCAATATATCCGAGTGAGCAAAGCTTAATTAAGTTTTTGTATCCTTCGGCATTTTTTGCTAAAAATAGCTGATGACAACGAATGTCTTTATCTTCTTTGGTAAAATTTTTCTTGTGTCTGTTTTCAACCAGATAAAACTCGCAACCTACAATTGGTTTAATGGTATTTGGATTTTCTGGAGTATTGTACTTAGCAGCTTCTGCTACAAATTTAAATACCCCAAACATATTACCATGATCGGTAATAGCCAGTCCGGGCATTTTATCGGCAACTGCTTTTTTATATAAATTGGAAATATCAGCAGCTCCGTCTAACAATGAAAACTGCGTATGTACATGTAAATGCGAAAACTTCATCTGTAAATAAATATTGTAAAAAATTATCTCCTTAATTGCCCTATGACAACTAAACTATTTTGATTTTAATTAAAAGTGTAATGATATTTTATTATTGCTAAAATAAGATTTTAGCAGGTGCATTTAGCAGAAAATTATAAACAAGATTTTAACCCTTTGAAAATAAAAGGCTAATGTTTTACACAGTAAATACGACCTCTTGGTAAGGCACTCGGAAACGCTTTCCCCAAATGCCTTTATCGGTTCCTTTTCCTACTGCAATAATCATATTTATTTCTGCATTCCTGGGTAAATTTAACTCGCGTTTTACTCGAACTTTATCAAAACCTTCCATAGGGCATGTATCGAAATCTTCAGCGGCTATGGATAGCATAAATGTTTGAGCTGCAAGGGCACATGATTTATGTACCATTACACGTTGATCGGCTTTTCCGCCAAATCGCATCATTGGGCGAAACAAACCTACTACGGTACAAATTAACCAGCGAATACACCCCGAAATACCCAACCAATCATTAAAATAAGTTATAGGCATTAATTTTCCGTAATAATCCAATCCGCGTTTTATTAAAAGATTTTCTGGATTACCGTCAGCACTTTCTTTAATTCGTTCTATGTTCCATTTGGCACGTTTTCGCCACAAATCCTGTCGGGTAACAAATACTACAAATTGCTGTGCAGTATAAGCGGCTGACTGATTTAAGCAATAGGAAACAAACTTTTTCTTTTTTTCTTCAGATTTTACAATGTAAAATTCCCACAACTGCATGTTACTGCTATTAGGCGAAAGAATGGCACGTTCTAAACTTCGTTTTATCACATCATCAGGTACAATTACATTTGGGTCAAATTTTCTATTGGAACGTCTGCGTTCTATGATTGATTGAAATTGTTCTGTGTAATTCATAATTATTTTTTCTTTAATCGCAATAGGGTTAAGAGTTTTTCTATTCCTTGTTTATCATGCTCGCCTGAAAGCCAAATTTTTAAAGGCAAATTACTAAGCATATGAAACTTAATTAAGCTATAAACAAATGAAGTAAAATACACCAGATTGGAAGCTATACAAGCTCCCTTTATTCCTAACCATGGAATAAAAAATGTATAACTTATAACCGATATAATTGCTGCAATACCCGAAGCATAAGTATTTATTTTAAAATTGGCATTTCCTGAAAAATAATGCGCCAGAATAGAAGTAATACTGTGGAATAAAATGCCGGGCGACATTAGCAAAATCAAATATTTTACCCCATCAAAATCATTTCCTAACACCAACAAATAAAAAGCATCGGGAATAAGTATCATTACACCAAGTGTTAATAAGGTTAACAAAAAAACAAGTTTGGTAAAAATTACGGTTATCCGTATTTGTTCATTTTTATCATTTGTATTTGCAATAAAGGAATATTGCACGGTGGCCATGCTGCGGCTTAATATCCATAATGCTTCAGACAAAGCAATAGTTACTGAAAAAATTCCAAGAGTTTTACTGCCATAGTTTTTTTCGAGCAAATAAAAACTTAAGCGATAATTGATTAATTGCAACAAAGATGCCAGTTGAATAACAAATCCGTGCTTAACTAATTGCTTAAATAAATCTAACCAATTAGTGGTTTCAGAAGTTTTTTTAAGATCGAGTCCGGCTAAAAATGTAGCCAATAAACAAACCGAATAACTGGTGTATAGAGCTATTAAAAAACTTTGTATGGATTTTTCATGTTGAATAAATACCATAAAAAGAAAAATCACTACCAATAAAAGTGCTTGGAGGAAAGAGCTTATATTAAATCCTAAAATCTTTTTATCGGCCAGTAATAATTGCTGATTTATACTTCCCAAACAAAGTAAAATTCCTAAGATGAAAACATCTAATACATGAGGTTCGGGAATAACTTTAATTAAGGCTAAAATAAATGTTCCAAATGCTGATGACAATACACACCATACATAAGATAAATAAAGTAAATTAAGTTTATTAATTCGCGATCCGAAATAAACCAGCGATGTTCCTCCTACTAAATTACTTAACACATGTAAAACCGATGTTCCAACACCAATTAAACTGATAACACCTCTAACTTCTGCACCTAAAATACGAGCTGTTCCAATTACCACAATAAAATTTACAATGGCCAAAAAGAAACGTGTAAATACTGTATTGGTTATTGCGCTAAGCATTATTTGATATTAAGTATCTGCTTATAAATATCGTAAAACTTTCTACCTACGCCCGAATAACTAAAGTTTGCTTTTGCATAGTTATGCATATCAACACGGTTATATTGTTTGTAATTATCGAGCATTAGCAATATAGCATCAAGTAATTGTTTGTGATTTCCTTTTTCAATTAATATACCATGCTCTGGTTTTACAAATTCTTCAGGGCCACCGCAAATGGTTGTAATTTGAGGCTTTCCGTTAACAAGGGCTTCGGCTGCGGCTACACAAAAAGTTTCTACATTGCTATTAATGATTACAAAATCAATCTGCTTGAAAAATTCATAAACTTCAGCATTGCTTTTTCTTCCATGAAAAAATATTACCTTGTTTAATAAGCCTGTTTTTTCTCCAATTGATTTTAACATGGCTTCATCTTTGCCACCGCCAATTATATGAAATTCAAAATTTTTTATTTGAGTATATACCTCTGCAATGGCTTTAATAGTGCCGCTTATGTTTTTATTTTTATCGTTTAAATCGGCAACCGTTAATATTTTTATTTTATTATTATTTGGTTCAGCCGGCAATTCAATATCTTCAATAATATTGTGAACAATGGTGTAGTTGTTTTTTAATCCTAATGCAATCATGCTGTTTTTTAAACTCTCTGAAACAACGGTTACTATTTCAGCATTTTTTATAATCCATTTTACTAATTGTTTTCTTAGCCAATGAAATGCTAAATATTCTCCGGAAGTATAACCTGTCCATTGCTCTGTAATTAAATAAGGTATTTTGTATTTAGCTTTTAACAGTAAAGCAGCCAAACCAGTTCTGATTAAAATATGAACATGAATTAAATCTATCTTGCCATGTTTTTTTAAAATGTGATGATAACCAATAAAAACATATTTTATATACAGGTATAAATTGATTAAGAGCTTAAATTGCCCATTATTGCGCTTATAAAAGATAATGGTTTCAGAAAAATTTCTTTTTTGATTTTCTTCAAAAACCGAAGGTCTGTTTAAATAATAATCGCCCCATACATACAGCACGCTTACCTTACAAAATTCAGAAACTGCCCAGGCGTGCTTGCGAACAAAAACACCTAACTGTACATCATTTTTATTAGGATACCATTTGGTAAGAAATAAAACGTGTGGCAAGTTTTTGTTGGGGATGGAATTATTCATTGCCACTTTATTAATTTAATTTTTTTGTTCGAAAACGTAAAGAGTTACCAATTACCACTACATCAGAAAAAGCCATAGCCAAGGCTCCTATCATAGGATTTAAAAAACCCACTGCAGCAATTGGAATTGCAATAACATTATAAAAAAATGCCCAGAATAAATTTTGTTTTATGGTTATAAGTGTATGTTTACCAATTAAAATAGATTGATTTACTTTTTCTAAATCATTGGCATTTAAAATAACAACCTGTGCAGATTGTATTGCTATTTGTGAGGCGCCTCCCAAAGATATGCCAACACTTGATTTTGCTAATGCAGGAGCATCATTTATTCCATCGCCAACCATGGCGGTTGGGGTTTCGTTGTTTAAACATTCAATTTTTTTTAATTTATCTTCGGGTGTTTGTTCTGCATAAACCTCATTAATACCTAATATTTCAGCAACTTCTATACATTTTTCTTTCCTGTCGCCACTTAATAAAACAGGTTGTATATTATTTGCTAATAAGTTTTTAATAGCTTTTGCAGCACTTTCTTTTATTTCATCAGAAATATCAATTCCTGCAATTAATTGATTGTTTAAAGTAAGATATATAGCATGCGGTTTTATTTCTTGAATATGCACTAAAATTTTGGAAGATCCTGCCATATAGGTATTTCCTAAAGAATCTTCTCCTAATAATCCTACTCCCTTTTTCTCGCTAACTGAAAGTAAATCTTTAGCCGGAATTTGTTCTTTGCTTAATTGTTCTGTAAGCGATTTAGCAATGGGATGAGAACTATGTTTTTCTAGTGCCAACAAAATTGATTTTATTTCATTTTCGTTGATATTAGAATATAATTGAATGTGTTGAATTTTAAATTTACCGGTTGTTAAAGTTCCTGTTTTATCAAATACTACTTTTTTAATTCCGGCTAATATCTCTAAAGTTGAACCTCCTTTAATTAAAATTCCGTTTTTGGCAGCTCTTCCAATTCCTACCATAACTGCTGTTGGAGTTGCAAGTCCCATTGCACATGGACAAGAAATAACTAAAACTGCTATACTATTCATTAATGCTTTTTGTAAAGAAATATCAAATACAAAATGAGCCAAAATAAATGTTATAACAGCAATTACTATAACAACGGGAACAAATACTGCACTAATCTTATCACCCAATTTTTGCAGTTCGGGTTTCGCCTGCTGGGCATTTTTAACCATTTCAATAATCTGCGAAAGCATGGTTTCTTTCCCCACTTTTTCAGCCTGCATTTTTACAGCACCTTCAATCAAAATAGTTCCTCCTATTAATTCATCTCCTGATTTTTTCTCAACCGGAATACTTTCTCCGGTAATCATGGATTCATCTACCTGACAAGCTCCGCTTATGATTATACCATCAACAGCAACTTTATCACCTGTATTGATTTGAAGAAAATCGCCTTTTTGAATATCATTGGTGTTAATTTCAACAATGGTGTTACCTTCAATTCTACGAGCTTTTTCAGGACGTAGTTTACTTAATTCAGAAATAGCACTGGTTGTAGCTTTTACCGAACGATGTTCCAATACATTTCCCAAAAGCACAAGTGAAATAATGGTAGCTGTGGTTTCAAAAAAAAGGTAATTATGTACTTGATGGGTTTTATAATATAAAATGGTACCAGCTATACTATAAAAAAATGCAGCGTTTGAACCAATAAAAATAAGGACATCCATATTACTTACTCCGGCCTTTAAACTGTTAAAGGCGCTTTTGCCAAAATGCCAAAAACCTAAAATAAAAACCGGAAGACATAAAATAATCTGTATCACCGGATTATTTAACCAATGTTCATGAGGTAAAAACATGTGCAGCAAAAGCGGAATTGTAAAGGGAATTGTAAATGCAAACTTTTTTTCGATTACAGAAAATCGCCCCTGTTTTTCTTCACTTACAACCGTATAGCCTAATTTATGAATGGTATCTTTTGCAAGTGGAATTTCGGTATCAGATTTTAAGGATTCAAAACTTACTTCGCCTGTACTAAAATTGGTATAAACATTTTTAAAGCCCTTTTTTTCAAGCGAACGGGTTATGCCTAATGCACAATTGGTGCAATCCATACCTTCAACTTTTAATACTACATTTTCAGGCTTTTGACTCATATTAATTGCAAAGATAGATGAAAATTAGGCCAGATTTTGCAAAATAATGAAAGAAATAGTTATATTTGCGCCCTCTAAATGGTGGTTGTAGCTCAGCTGGTTAGAGCATCAGATTGTGGTTCTGAGGGTCGTGGGTTCGAATCCCATCATCCACCCAATAAAAAAGTCCCGAAATTTTCGGGACTTTTTTGTTTTATTAAAAACGAAAAATATTATAACAAAGCTAAATTTAGAGGTATTTTAAGGAATATATCAAAAAAAAAATCCCGACACAAAGAGTCGGGATTTAAAATTGCTTTTTATAATAATTTAAGCCTTAACACTAGCTCTGATAATATTTAAAGCTCCACCGGCTTTAAACCACTCAATTTGCTGAGCGTTGTAACTGTGATTCGCTTTAATTTCATCTTTACTTCCATCTGCATGGTTTAATACCAATGTTAATGGAACTCCGGGTGTGAAGCTGGTTAAGCCGATAATATCAATAGTAT
>CALKJP010000178.1 GCA_937995645.1 uncultured Bacteroidia bacterium | reverse complement strand
GTAGTATTCCAAGTAACATCCAACATCATGGTTGGAGTGGTAGTATTTATTCCTACAAGTCCGGTACTAAGTATTCGCATTCTCTCAGCGTTATTTGTTCTAATGGCAAGATCAACATTATCGGTAGTTCCTAAAAAATTTGTTGCTATGGCAGTTCCGGCATTACCGGTAGTTAACCAACCAACTCCATTATTACCGGTGTTATTTAATAAACGAACCCAGTTAGTTCCATTCCAATAATAAAAACCCGGAGTTACATTATTGGGTGCAGTGCCTGCAGTAGCTGTATTGTAAACCAATAAAGATGTTGCAGGGGTTGCAATGGGACCTGCTGCATTGGTAGCGGTAAGTGCCACACGGGGTATTAAAACACCTCGGTTAGTAAAATCAACATCTAATCCGGCACTTGCATTGGGTGCAGCTCCCGTAGCATTTATACCCACATTTTGAGCATTTAAAAAATTGCTAAAACATATAAATGCTCCAAGAAAAAAAATGTATAACTTTCTCATTGGCTTATATTTTTTTTTATAAATATATAAAAAAAATTATAATTAAAAATTATTTTTAAATTTGTTTGTAAGAAATACGAAATTTTTTTTAAGAGGTTGCTTGATGAAAGAAAAATTAATATTGGTTTTTATTATTGTTTTTATGTGGGCTTGCAAAAAAGAATCCCAAACATTTAATTTTTACGAAGGAGTATATCCCCTTACTATTGTTTTTAACAATACAAATTCTCCATTATTAAGCAATAAAATTAATCATATTTATAAAAATAATACTGTATTGTGGCTTGCAAGCGACAGTGGTTTATATCAATTGCAAAATAATACATGGAAAGTTTTTAATACAAGTAATTCGGCAATTTCAGATAATAAAATAAATGCCATTGCAGCATATAACTCTATTTTGTGGATTGGTACCAATAGTGGTTTGTGCAAATTTGACGGAACAAACTGGCAAAATTATACCATGCAAAATTCTCCTTTGCCGGTTAATAAAATACGATCGCTTGCGGTTGATAATTCCGGGGTATTGTGGATTGGTACTTTTAGCGGAGGCGGTTTGTGTAAATTTGATGGTACTAATTGGCAAATTTATACGCCCTCTAATTCAGGCTTACCAAATAATTCGGTAGCAAATGTACAAATTGATAATCAAGGTAAAATATGGGCATGTACCGGTGGGGGGCTAACTCAATTTGATGGCGTTTCGAGCTGGACAATTTACCGAACTAACAATTCAGGATTACCCAATAATCAGGTATATTGTTTGGCATTTGAAGATAATAAAAAATGGATTGGTACCAATGGCGGATTAGCCTTATTCGACAATATGAATTGGAAAACCTATACCAGCTCAAATTCGCAATTGCCCTTAGATTTAGTAAGAGCTATTGACATAGCTGTTGATGATAATGGTAAAAAATATATTGCAACCGAAGGCAAAGGTCTTGCCATTTTAGATAAAAATGAAAATTGGAGTTTTATAAATACCGAAAATTCTAAATTGCCTAGTGGTTATATAACTTCGGTAGTTGTTGATAAAAATGTGGTTTGGATTGGTACCCAAGATGCCGGTTTGGTAAGAATAGAAAATATAAAATAAACATTTTATATTTATATTCGTTAAAAAAAAACGACAGAAAGTGAAAATTTATACCAAAACCGGAGACAAAGGTCAAACATCATTACTCGGAGGAAGCCGTGTTCCCAAACATCATTTACGCATTGAGTCTTATGGCACGATTGATGAATTAAATTCATACATCGGTTTATTAAGAGATCAGCCTATTGATAAAAAACATGTTGAGGTTTTACTCGAAATACAAGACCGTTTGTTTACCATTGGCTCTTATCTGGCATCAGAACCTGAAAAATCAAAAGTTAAAATACCTGAATTAAAAGAAGAGGATATTTTATTTCTCGAAAAGCAAATTGATGACTTGAATGATGCATTGCCTCCAATGCGATCATTTGTTTTACCGGGAGGACATACAACCGTATCATTTTGTCATATAGCCCGATGTGTGTGCAGAAGGGCAGAGCGTTTGGTGGTGCATTTGTCGGAATCCGAAATGGTAAGCCAATACATTATGCGCTATTTAAACCGCCTTTCTGACTATCTGTTTATATTGGCACGAAAATTGTCGCAAGAACTTGGGGCTACTGAAATTCCATGGAAGCCCCGAATGTAAAGGTTTTTAATATATTAACAAACATGCTTAAAATGTGGAAAAACTTAATTTAAATTAAGTTGCATTTTTAAAGTATAAAACTATTTTTGCGAAACTTTTAAACCTAAAAGCGTTACACTATGTATTGGACATTAGAATTAGCAAACTATTTAGAAGATGCGCCATGGCCGGCAACAAAAGATGAGTTAATAGACTATGCCATGCGTTCAGGTGCTCCATTAGAAGTTATTGAAAACCT
The DNA here is from genome assembly GCA_937995645.1 of uncultured Bacteroidia bacterium. Classification (GTDB taxonomy): domain Bacteria; phylum Bacteroidota; class Bacteroidia; order JACCXN01; family JACCXN01; genus CALKJP01. The sequence goes on along the minus strand of CALKJP010000178.1, from coordinate 11,783 downwards.
TCAGGAAATAGAAGATGAAGGAGAAGTGTATGAGAGCATTGAAGACATCTGGCCCGACTATCCTACCAAAGATGATTTCTTCTTTAATGAAGATGAATATTAATTTATTAACCAATTGTTAAAGGCAGCCTAAAGCTGCCTTTTTTATTTTATGAGTCGAAAATTTATTAGAATAGATTCAGTAACTGAACTCGAAAAAATAGCTTCTGCAAAAACAATTGAAAATATTTTCTTTAAAAAACATCTAAGGAATTTTTCTTCAGAAAAAGTTGATGCTTTGGTGCATGAGTTAGACAGAGAAATTACTCCTGAAATTGACTGCACGCAATGTGGCAATTGCTGTAAAAAATTAGAACCCGAATTAAGCACTGAAGAAATAGAAAAATTGGCATCAGTTAAGAATGAAACACCCGAACAGTTCAAACAAAACTATGTATTGCACGATGGTAAAACTAATTTCTTAAAAACAAAACCCTGTATATTTTTAAGTGAAAATAAATGCTCTGTATATGAAAGCAGACCGCAAGCCTGTGCCGGATTTCCGCACCTTGATTTAAAAGATTATAAATACAAATCAACTTTTTGGAGCAATTATTCGCTATGCCCCATTGTATTTAATGTTATTGAATGCTTAAAAGAAAAAACCGGATTTAGGCCCTGAGTTCAGCGCCTAATTTTTCTTTAAACGCGTGCAATAATTTTTCCATTGTTTTTTCAATTTGCTTGTCGTTTAAAGTTTTTTCTTCATCTTGTAAAATAAAACTTAGTGCATACGATTTTTTATTTTCAGGAATATTCTTGCCTTCATACACATCAAAAATAGAAACAGATTTTAAGATATTTTTTTCACTTTGATAGGCAAGGGTTTCAATTTGTTCATAGGTAATGGTTTTATCAATCAATAGTGCTAAATCTCTACGCACTTCAGGGAATTTAGATACTTCTTTGTAAAATAAATTTTCTTTAGGCAGGCATTTTATCAAATAGTCGGTATCAATTTCGGCATACCAAACAGCTTGTTGAATATCAAAATACGTCAATATTTTTTTGCTTACTGCTCCAATTTTAGCAATGGCTTTTTGTTTTATCATTAACTCACATGAAAAATCAAACAAACTATCCCGGGTTGTATTTATCTTTTCTGCTGATATTCCCAAGCGGTTAAAAATATTTATTATATATGATTTAAGAGTATAAAAATTTACATCGTCTTTTAAGGCATTCCATTGTTCGTTTTGTTTTTTACCACTTAACCAGATTCCAAGCATGGCTGTTTCTTTGTATTTCTTTAAGCCTTCTTTTTCGGAGTTGAAGAAATAGGTGTTTCCAAATTCAAAGAACTTAATGTTAGATTGTTTTCGATTTATGTTATAAGCAATGCTTTCTAGTCCTCCAAATAATAAGGTTTGTCGCATTAACTGCAAATCGCTGCTAAGCGGATTTAATAATTGTACATAGTTTTCTTTAGTATGTGCAGAAAATTTATCGGCATATTCCAATTTGGTTAATGAATTGTTCATGGTTTCGGTAAGTCCGCTGTAAACTAAAACATCGGCAATAGTTTTTCTTATTTTTTCTTTGTCGGGCTTTAGTTGAATAAGCATCGGAACTTTTACCTGTTGCGGAATTGCTACATTATTGTAGCCGTATATGCGTAAAATTTCTTCAATTATATCAGCCTCGCGAGTAACATCTACTTTAAATGGTGGAACAGATAGCTCCATGCCATCATTGTTTTCTGAAACAATTTTTATTTCCAGTGATTCTAAAATGCTTTTTATTTCTTCTTTCGGAATTTCTTTCCCGATAAGTCTTTTGCAGTTTAAATACGAGAAGGAAATTTTAAAATCATCTTGTTTTACCGGGTAAATATCGGTGATTGATGAAGCAATTTCTGCTGTTGCAATTTCTTGTAATAATAAAGCGGCACGTTTTAATGCATATACTGTAATGTTTGGGTCGGTACCTCTTTCAAAACGAAAGGATGCATCGGTTTTTAAACCATGATTTTTACTTGATTTTCTAACTGCTGATGCATCGAAGCATGCACTTTCTAAAAATATATTTGTAGTTGATGTTGTAACACCGGAATGCAATCCTCCAAAAACACCGGCAATGCACAAGCTTTTTTCTGAATCGGCAATCATTAAATCATTGGGCTGCAATGAGCGTTCAACTTCATCAAGGGTAATGAATTTTTCACCGATATAAGCATTTCTTACAATAATTTTGTTGCCTGAAATTTTATCGGCATCAAATGCGTGTAAAGGTTGACCGGTTTCATGCATTACAAAATTGGTAATATCTACCACATTGTTAATGGGTCGTAAGCCAATGCTGCTTATTTTTTCTTTCAACCAATCGGGCGATTCGCCAACTTTTACATTTTTTAATAGCAAGCCACTGTAACGTTTACAAGCTTCAGGATTTTGAATTTCAATTTCAAAATTTTTGTCTGAACCTTCTTTAAAGTTTTCAACCGAAGGAATTTGAATTGTAGTTTTCTTTTTTAATTGTTGGGTAATAATAGCTGCTAAATCTCTAGCTACTCCAATGTGCGAAGCTGCATCGGCTCTATTAGGCGTTAAACCTATTTCTAAAATTTCATCACCCTCCATGTTGAAATAATCCGAAGCAGGAGTTCCAATTTTTACATCGTTTGGTAATACCATTATACCTGCATGTGAGGTGCCAATGCCAATTTCATCTTCGGCACAAATCATGCCTTCAGAGACTGCTCCGCGTATTTTAGATTTCTTAATGGTAAATGGTTTGCCAGTTGTTGGGTGTAATTCTGTACCTACAGTTGCTACAATTACTTTTTGCCCGGCAGCTACATTGGCTGCTCCGCATACAATTTGCAAAGGTTCACCGCTTCCAATTGATACAGTTGTTAAATTTAATTTATCTGCATCCGGATGCTTTGTACACGTTAATACTTCTCCAATAACTAATCCTTTTAAGCCTCCAGGAATACGTTCGTACTTTTCTATACTTTCAACTTCAAGTCCGCTAAAAGTTAATAATTGAGCAGCTTCCTGTGCGCTTATATCTGTTTGAATGTAATTTTTAAGCCAGCTGTATGAAATTTTCATAAATCAAAATTGAATAAATAGGGTAGTTTAAAATTATTTCTAACAAATTTGTAATATCGTGCGAATTTAATTTTTATTCCCCAAAATCATTTGCTATCTCCACAAAATATTAGCCTGCAAACTATAAATCTACCTGAATTAAGCTCTTTAGGTATTGATTTGCGCATTCTGCGTTTAGATTTGATACATCCTGAAATTAGCGGAAATAAATGGTTTAAGTTGAAATATAATTTAGCGTTTGTAAAGCAAAAAGGTTTTAAAAAAATACTCACTTTTGGAGGAGCCTATTCTAATCATATTGTGGCTACTGCTGCTGCCGGAAAATATTTTGGGATTGAAACTATTGGAATAATAAGAGGAGAGTTTTATGAACCTTTAAATCATAGCCTGTCTTTTGCAACAAAATGCGGAATGCGGCTTAAATATGTTAGTCGCGAAGTTTATAAAAATAAATCAAATGAAGCGTTTTTAAAAGAATTACAGCAGCAATATCCACATGCATATATTATTCCCGAAGGAGGTGCAAATAATTTTGCTATACAAGGATGTACAGAAATTAATAAATTTATTCCCAATGAAACAGATTTGATTTGTCTTGCCTGTGGAACGGGTTCTACTTTAGCCGGAATATTAAGTACAGCAAAAGCTCATCAGAAATTTTTGGGCTTTTCTGTTTTAAAAGGAGGTGATTTTTTAATGAATGATGTTAGGCGTTTCTTAGAAGAAATAAACATTTACAAAGAAAATTTTGTAATTAATACCGATTATCATTTTGGTGGTTATGCCAAATACACGTTGGAATTAATAGGTTTTATGAATGATTTTTATCGAAAAACAGCAATTCCTCTCGATTTTGTATATACCGCAAAAATGATGTATGGATTATTTGATTTGATTAAAAAAGGTGTAATAAGAGAGAAAAATATCCTTGCAATACATACCGGGGGTTTACAGGGTAATTTTTCAATTAAGGATAAGCTTATTTATTAGGGTTTAGGGTTTTATCAAAAAGTCCTGTTTTTTTATTAAAGCCGTAAGGACAGTGTTTACATCCGTTTTTACAGCAATATCCGCGTTTTAAAAGATATTTTTCAGTAAAAATTATATAGCCTTCTTCCGAATAATAAAAGTCATCGGGTTCTAAGTTGGGTTTATTTGAATAATCAAACATAGTAAATTATAAAACTAAGGTAACAAGTAAATTTTAAATATGTTTAATTTGTGTTAAACGGTATCATCCTTAAGGTGTAAAAATATCATAAAAAAATTGTAGGTTTGATGCCTAAAAAAAGTGAAGTATGGTAACCTATTTAGAATTTGAAAAACCGATTGAAGAGTTGAGAAATCAGCTTGAAAATGCCAAACAAATTGCTGAAAAAAGCAAAGTGGATATGAGCCAGTCATTAAAAGAACTGGAGAAAAAAATTGAAGAAACAACCCGAGAGATTTATGCTAATCTAACACCATGGCAGCGTGTAATGGTATCGCGCCATCCCGACAGGCCTTATACTTTAGCCTATATAAATTCATTAACGGGAGGTAACTGGATTGAACTACATGGCGACCGTACTGTAAAAGATGATAAAGCTATGGTTGGCGGTTTTGGAATGGTTGATGGCAGAACCATTATGTTTATTGGTCAGCAAAAAGGAATCAACACCAAAATGCGCCAGTACCGAAATTTTGGAATGCCCAATCCGGAAGGTTATCGAAAAGCTTTACGATTAATGAAATTGGCAGAAAAATTCAATAAACCAATAGTTACTTTTATTGATACTCCCGGAGCTTATCCCGGATTGGAAGCTGAAGAAAGAGGACAAGGCGAAGCTATTGCCCGCAATTTGTATGAAATGTCGAAATTAAACGTGCCGGTTATTTGTATTATTATTGGCGAAGGTGCTTCCGGTGGAGCATTAGGCATTGGTATTGGCGATAAGGTTTATATGCTTGAAAACACATGGTATTCGGTAATTTCTCCGGAATCTTGTTCTTCTATTTTATGGAGAAGTTGGGATTTTAAAGAAAAAGCAGCAGAGGCACTAAAATTAACCGCTAGCGATATGTTAAATAATAAACTGGTTGATGGAGTAATTCCTGAACCATTAGGAGGAGCTCATAATAATCATGAAGAAATTTTTGCAACAGTTAAAAAATACATTTTAAATAGTCTTACCGAATTAGATAAATTAAGCCCTGAAGAACGTGTCAAACAACGTATTAATAAATTCTGTAGCATGGGTGTTGTGCATGAAATGTAATAAGATTTGATATGTAAAAAAGGGAGAAGAAAATCTTTCTTTTTTAGTTATTGTACCATAAACAAATTCGCTTAATATTTTCCGGGCAATTAATAACCGTATTTAAACTTCCGTTTTGATAATTGTAAATACGAAGTTGATTCCCATTTGCTACAAACAATAATCTTTTTGTTTCGTCATAAGCAACATCATAGTTGCCACTTAGAGCAATAAATGTAGTTAAGCTATTTATATTGTATTCATATTTGTAAATTGCATTATCGTGTGCAATAATAAATTCATTGCTGTTAATTCTAATTGCTCTGTTAATTTTTCCTGATGGCAGCGTTTTAGGTTCCCATGTACCATTGCTATTTACTTCATACATCCACATTTTAGCCTGTGTGTTGTCATTTCCAAAAACTAAATAACGGTCGTTGTCTTTATATAAAATATCGCATACATCAAATGTTACGGGAGTATTTTGCATAAGGGCTCCTGAGGCTGCATAGTAAACAGCAATTTGTCGCGATGGTCCTGAAAATAATTTTTCTTCAATTATAAATTTATCACTAATTCTTAATGCTTTTCTGGGGTAAAATCCGGAATTAACAATTACGGTACCATTTACGGTTCCCGATTCATTGTAAGTTCTTATATAGCCATCATAGGAACAAATATATACTTCACGCTCAAAATAGTTTATATGAAAAAACGAAGGTAAAGAACCTCCATAAATACTGGGATGGCTCCATTTTTCATTAAGGCTTCGAGTATCGGTAGAAATTATTTTTCCGGTATTATAACCAATTGTAACCAATTGTTGAGTTCCCGGATTTAAAGTGGCATCAGCAAAGTCGCCTGTTAAAGTAGCGGCAGGTAATAATGTTGTAAATGTAGAATCTGCTTTGTATAGCTTTGTGGTTTGTGCACCAGGAGTTGTTATTGCAAAAACGCCTTTTAATTTTCTAGCGCTGGCATAAATTTTAACACGCAAAAATGCTTTGCCTTCATTAGCGCCATCGCTTGCTGCTACCTGTAAAGTGTAATCTCCGGTAGTTAAGGTGGGATTATCAATTACTAAAAAGTTAAATACTTTAAGTTCTTTTCCTGAAATATCCTGTGAAGTAGTTGGTACAGCAGAAACCCCATTTTCATCAAAAATACTGTAGCGAACTCTTTTTAACTGCTTATTGTCTTTTAAATCAGCCTCAATGAGTAATGTATCACCCTGATATAATTCAATATCGCGATATGGTTTAATTATTTTTACTTCAGGGATTTGTTTATCTTCTTTTTTACAAGATATAAAGGAACTTATTGTAAAACCACATATTGCAACTGCAAAAACAAGCTTTATTTGTTTTAGTGCTAAGATTTTGTTAAATTTAAAAACGAGGGTTAAAGGCATAAAAATAGTTGCTGTAATACAATTTATTCACATTCATAAAGATATAAAAAAATAAAGTATTGTTCATAAAAAGTATTGTTCATAAAGTGTTGGTTGTTTGTGTAAAATCTTATTCCAATTTCAGCGTTAATTTTTTATACTTTTGACTCCCTTATAAAACAGAACAATAATCTGTTTTTAAATAAAAAATCGGATTAATTATATATTATGGAAGAATCGAACGAAAAACCCCTTTCAACCAGAAGAGGCTTAAAAAAAATGCCCCTTCAGCAAATGGCTTTAGAGTATGGTAAGTTGCCTCCTCAGGCGGTTGATTTAGAAGAAGCAGTGCTTGGAGCAATGATGTTGGAAAAAGATGCAGTAAACGATGTAATTGATATATTAAAAGCAGAATCATTTTACAGAGAACAGCATCAAAAAATTTATGCGGCTATACAAGACTTGTTCCAACGTTCAGAACCGATAGATATTTTAACGGTTACCACTGAATTAAAAAAGCGAGGAGAGCTTGAATTTGTAGGAGGACCATTTTATATTACCAGTTTAACAAACAGAATAGCAGCATCTGCCAATGCCGAATTTTACGCGCGTATTATTGCCCAAAAACATATACAGCGCGAATTAATTCGTATTTCCACTAAAACAATACAACGCGCATACGATGAAACAACAGATGTATTCGATTTGTTAGATGAGGCAGAAAAAGATTTGTTTACCATAGCCGAAGGAAATATTCGCAAGAACTTTATGGAGATGAAAGATTTAATGCATGAAGCCTTGCAGAATATTGAAAATGCAAAAAATCATGAAGATGCCATTGTAGGAGTGCCGTCAGGTTTTGCAGCATTAGACCGCGTTACAGCAGGCTGGCAAAAATCAGATCTCATTGTAATTGCTGCTCGTCCGGGTATGGGTAAAACGGCATTCGTATTGGCAATGGCCAGAAATGCATCGGTCGAGTTTAATAAACCTGTTGCCTTATTTTCATTAGAGATGTCGGCAGTACAGTTAGTTACGCGTTTGATTTCGAGCGAAACTGAAATAGAAGCAGAAAAATTAAAGCGAGGCAATCTTGCCGACTATGAATGGGAACAATTGCATTCCCGAATTGGAGCACTTTCCAAAGCTCCTTTATTTATTGATGATACACCCGCATTATCTATTTTTGAATTAAGAGCAAAATGCCGCAGACTAAAAGCACAGCATGACATACAGTTAATTATAATTGATTATTTACAGTTAATGACAGCAGGTAGTGAAAAAGGAAGCGGAAATCGTGAGCAGGAAATCAGTATGATTTCGCGCTCTTTAAAAAGTATTGCAAAAGAATTAAACGTACCGGTTATTGCACTATCACAATTAAGTCGAGCTGTTGAAGCACGTGGTGGCGATAAACGCCCGCAGCTTTCAGATTTGCGAGAATCGGGAGCTATCGAGCAGGATGCGGATATGGTAGCATTTATTTATCGTCCCGAATATTATGGATTTACGCAAGATGCAGCAGGTAATTCAGTAGCGGGTATGGGTTATATCATTATTGCCAAGCATCGTAATGGTGGATTAGAAGATGTTCCATTGCGCTTTATCAGTAAGTTGGCTAAGTTTGTAGATGCAGATAATAATCCATTTGAAACATTTACTCCGCTTGCTCCTTCAAATGATTTTGAAACAGGAGGTTCTTTTACACTTCCGTCAAAATTAAATGATTGGAGTGATGATGATGATAATCCACCATTCTAAAAAATAATGTTTAAACATTAACATAAATTAAGAGTTTAAAATTCTGCTTTTATATTAAAGTTTGTAATTTAGTATATGCGAAAAATTCTTTCATACCTGCTTTTTATGTGTATAGCCTATACGGCCAGTGCATTGCATATTCTTATCCCAATGGATAATGCACAAAAAAATCATTTAAAAGCTTATGGAATTGCCTATTGGACATTGAAACGCGATGTGGAAATAAAATGGTTACTAAACTACAGAGGTGGAAGTTTTTTAATGGAGCATTACAAAGCTATTGAAGAAGAATGTGTAATACGCGGAGTAAGTTATGAGGTAATTGCCGACTCAAGAGCAAATGCCATACTTGCGGAAATTGCCAATCCTGAAGTAAACATGGATGCAATTAAATTAGAAAAAGCTCCCAAAGTTGCCGTTTATTCACCAAAATCTGCACAGCCATGGGACGATGCCGTAACCCTCGTTTTAACCTATGCAGAAATTCCATACGATGTTTTGTATGATGATGAAATAATTGCAGGTAAGTTACACTTGTACGATTGGTTGCACTTGCATCATGAAGATTTTACGGGACAATATGGTCGCTTTTGGGCAAATTATAAAAATACAGCATGGTATCAACAACAGGTAAAAGAATTTGAAGAGCTTGCTGCGCGATTAGGTTTTAGTAAAGTTTCGCAACTAAAATTAGCAGTTGCACAAAAAATAAGAGATTTTGTAGCAGGCGGAGGATTTCTTTTTGCCATGTGTTCAGCCACCGATAGTTATGATATTGCTCTATCTGCCGAAGGAGTTGATATTTGCGAAAGCATGTTTGATGGCGACCCGGCAGAACCCAATTATAACAGTAAATTAAATTTTACCAAAACATTTGCTTTTCATAATTACACCCTTGAAACCAACCCTATGGTTTATGAATTTTCTAATATTGATGCCACGCCAATACATTCGAGAACCCCACAACAAAATGATTTGTTTGTATTGTTTGAATTTTCTGCCAAGTGGGATCCTGTTCCGAGTATGTTATGCCAGAATCATGAACAAATTATAAAAGGGTTTATGGGACAAACAACTGCGTTTAATAAACAATTTGTAAAGCCCAATGTGTTAATTATGGGAGAAAATAAAGCGCTTAACTCTGCTCGCTACATTCATGGCGATTATGGCAAAGGAACCTGGACTTTTTACGGAGGACACGACCCTGAAGACTATCAACATCTTGTAGGCGATCCTCCAACCGACTTAAACCTGCATCCTAATTCACCCGGTTATCGCTTAATATTAAATAATATTCTTTTTCCTGCTGCTAGGAAAATAAAACAAAAAACTTAGTTTTTTAGCACTTATTAGAAAATCATATCTTCCCCTTATCTTCTAAAATCTGTTTGGCACTTATTCGAATTACCGAATAGGCAGGTATTGCTATAAGCATACCTACAACTCCATATAATGTGCCCGCTGCAATTACTACCACAAAAATTTCTAAGGGATGCGCTTTTATACTTTTTGAAAATATAAGAGGTTGTAAAATAAAATTATCTAACAGCTGTGTAGCAAGCATAATCGTAAATGTTTTAATGTAAATACTAGTAAATGTAATATCTGTATTTAAATAAGATGCGGTAACAATAAAAAACGCAAATACTATACCCATCAGAGGACCTATATATGGAATGATATTTAAAACTGCCGAAATTGTTGCAATAAGTAAAGCATTTTTAATACCCATTACATTTAATCCAATATAGTTGCATATAAAAATACCGGCTACTTGTATAGATAACCCTATAAAATAGCGTCTAAGCGTTTCTTTGCAATTTTTTATTATGGTGATTATAGACTGTTTTTCCGTATCAGGTATAAGTAAAAATACTTTCTCCTTTATAAGATCTTTATCTTTTATAAAAAAGAAACTGATGAAGATGATCGAAAACAAAGTAATAAAAATATTCCCTGTAATAAGTAGTGTATTATTTAGGGTATCTGCAATGTTTTTGGGATTAATCAATGTGATAAATTTTTCCTGCAACAGTTCTAAAACACTTTTAGTTTCGTTGGGATATATTGATTTATAATACTGTTCTATCTTAAACAGGTATAAATAAAAATTGTCTTTTACATAATTTAAATCAATTTGCCTAAGCGAATAAATTTGATTATTTATTAATGGAATGAATAATATAAAAATTAATGTAAAAAAAGCTATTATTAAACTTAATATCAATAAAGCACCTACATATCGGGGTATTTTGATATGAAGTTTACATATTTTTAAATTACTTAATTTATTTACCAATGGGTCGCTAATCAGCATTATTACTGCCGATATAGCTACATACATAAAAATGCTGAAAAAGAAATATACAAAAGCAATAATTATAATTGCAAAAATTATCCAAAAGGAGGATAGCTTTAAAATATTATTATGTATCATTTAAAGCAAAATTACGAATATTGAGCAACATTTTTATTAAGCTTAAAATAATGTAATAAATATATGCCTAAAATAGCTTTAATTGCAGGTGCTAGCGGATTGGTGGGTTCATATTGTTTAGATTATTTATTACAATCGGATAGATATGAAAAAGTAATTTGTGTTACTCGTAGAGCTATTGCAAATAGTTCGCCCAAATTACATCAGGTAATTGCTGATATAAATAATCTTGCTGAAAAATTAAAAGATATAAAAGCCGATGATGTGTATTGCTGCATTGGTACTACCATAAAAAAAGCCGGTAGTAAAGAGGCTTTTAAAATGGTTGATTTTACTTATGTGAAAATTTTGGCTGAACAAACAAAATTTAAAGGGGCAACATCGTTTGCGGTAGTTTCTTCTATTGGAGCCAATGCGGCATCTTCTAATTTCTATTTGCGCACTAAAGGTGAAATGGAAAATGCCGTTAAAGCATGTGGCTTTGCTAAAACTATTATTTTGCGCCCATCCATGTTGCTCGGTACCCGAAAAGAATTTAGATTAGGCGAAGAAATAGGCAAGGTTTTTATGAAAGCTCTTTCATTTTTGTTTATCGGAAAATTAAAGCGTTACAATGCTATTGATGCCTCTCTGGTAGCTAAAGCATTAATCAACTATACACAAAAAGATTTTGCAGGTGTTAAAGTGGTGGAGAATGATGAAATTTTAGATTGTTAGTGTTAATGTTGAAATTGATAGTAATTAGTGGAAACTCGTTGAGATTATTTTTTTGAATTGCAGATTTCAGATTGGGAAATTCCAAATTCTAAACTCTAAATTCTAAATTCTAAAAAAGTATTATGTGTAAAGCACAAAGTATTATG
>CALKJP010000177.1 GCA_937995645.1 uncultured Bacteroidia bacterium | reverse complement strand
TTTAGCTTATCCTTTAAAAATTCAAATAGCAAGAGACTGCTCTCATTATGATAGAACAATGTTAGCACATGTGCTTACACAAAATCATTTTAATGCTGCTTATTTTGAAATAGCAATGGTGGTATCATTAATTATTTTAGGATTGTTTAGAGAAAATGAGTTTTTAATGATTCCTGCAGGAGCAACCATTTTTCTTCTATTTACTATGTTTTTAATGATAAGCAGTGCTATTTATTCTTGGTTTAAAGGATGGTCTAATGCAATATTTATAGGAATTATTGTTTTATTAAATATTTTATCGAGCTACGATATTTTTAATTACCAAGAAAATGTTTATGGCTTAAATTACAAAGGAAAGAAAGCTGTTTATAGTACCGAAGAGTTAAGAAAGTACAATGAGAATGAAAAACAACACCAATTAGATTACACAGCAGGAATTGAAGTGCTAAATAAATGGAGATTAAAAAATGCACGTGCAGCAATTGAAAAACAAAGAAAACCCAAAATGGTGATAACCTGCGCCAGTGGAGGAGGATTAAGAGCCTCTATGTGGGCATTTTACTCACTGCAATATGCTGATAGTATTTTAAATGGCGAACTGTTGAAACATACTCATATTATGACAGGATCTTCAGGAGGAATGATAGGCTCATCATATCTTAGAGATTTGTATCATCAAAGAGTTTTAGATTCTACCTTTAATTTTTATGATGAAAAATATCTGGACAATATTTCTAAAGATTTATTAAATCCGGTAGCATTCAGTGTAGCAACAAATGATTTGTTTGTTCGTTTTCAACGATTTAATGATGGAAAATATACCTATACCAAAGACCGTGCTTATGCATTTGAACGTCAATTAAATTTAAATACAGAATACCGTTTTCAAAAACGTTTGAAAGATTATACGAAAGATGAACAAGAATCGCTTATACCAACTATGTTTTTTACTCCATGTATCATTAATGATGGCAGAATGTTATTAGTTGCATCTCAATATATGTCTTTTTTATGCGATAATAAACCAATAAATTATACATATAGTTCTCCCATACCTGAATATGTTGAGTTTAAAAGATTTTTTAAAAATCAAGATGCAGAGAATACACGTATCAGCAGCTTATTAAGAATAAATGCTACCTTTCCATATATATTTCCGGTAGCTTCATTACCAAGTAATCCTACTGTTGAAATAATGGATGGTGGTATTAGAGATAATTACGGAATAAAAACAGCTTTGCGATATATTTATACATTTCGAAATTGGATAAGTACTAATACAAGTGGAGTTGTAATAATTCAAATAAGAGATAAATATAAGGAGTTTGAAATTCGCAATAATACCAAGTCGGGTTTAATAGCAAATATTACTACACCATTAGAAAGTTTTTATATTAATTTTGATAAAATACAAAATTTTAATCACGATGAAATTATTCAATACGCCTCATTGTGGCTCGATACGCAATTAGATATTATTGATTTTCAATTAAAAAATGATGAACAGACTAAAATTGCTATGAGTTGGCATTTAACTACAAAAGAAAAAAATGAAATAAAAAATGCTATTCATCTTCCTGAAAACAGAGCTGCCTTGGCTCGTTTAAAACAATTATTGGAGTAGTTTATTTTTTTACAGAAATTGAGTAAGGGTCTGAAGATACTTCGGGTCTGAATCCATTTTTAAGTTCAAGACTGTTTATTTCTATAGCTGTTAAATAACCATTTCTACCACCGCACTCTGTAATATGATGCGGTGCAGGCCCACTTATATCAATATTTCTATGTGCAATATAAACGAGTCCTTTATTGTCATTTACAGCAATTCCATGAGGTTGCGTTCCGGTTTTTATATGTTTTATAAATTGATTGGTTTTATAGTTTACAACAGTTACAGAACCTACATTGCCCGGAAAGGTAGTTCTATCTTCCATACAGGTTACAAATAAATAATCAGTGTTATAAGACATACCAAACTCTTGCGGATATTCACCTGTAGGAATACGTGCTAATAATGAATCATTGCTAGCCTGCATTACTCGCAATTCATTTGATTTTTGGCAGGCAACAAAATATTTGCTTCCATCTGGCGAGAAAATAATTTCATGTGGGTCTAATGATGATAAATTAGAAGGTAATTCTCCCGGCACTAATGATATTTCTTCAAAATCAGGAAAGTTGGGGTTTCGGATGTCAATTTTATAAATATAATTTCCGGTTTGTGAAGTTACATACAAAAATTTATCATCAGGGCTTAATGCGGAGCCATGTGGCCATTTCATTAATCCTGATCCTTGATATAATTTTTTTAATTCCATTCTTTCTAAGTCAACCCATGCTATTCTTCCATCAAAACTCCAATCAACAACAAAAGCATATTTACCATCTTTAGTAATTACAAAGGTGTTCCAGTTGCCAAGTGTTATGTTGGCTTCTCCTACAAAACGGTCATCGCTTGTTCGAAATTTTTGAAGTACATTACCATTAGTAAAACATACATACCAGTAGTTTCCATCTGGTGATACTTTAACCATATGCGGCGATTCGATAGTGGCACTGTTTCCTACATCAATGACGCGCATGGCTAAATCTGTTTCGCTGTCAAATACATAAACTAAATCACAACCTTGATTGGTAACATAATATTTTTTTCGTTGAGGGTTATCTGCAAATTTTATTTTGCCTTTATTATTGGGTGCGCCTTTATCAATCCAGTCGCGAATCATTATTATTTGTTCTCTGCTTAATGGAGTTGAATTAATAGGCATGGTAGGAATATTGCTGAGACCTAAATCTTCGTGTGTGTTGGTAAAAAGAAAAAAAGTACTCAATGAATGTTTAAAAGGAATAACTGCCGAACCGCTTCTTGCACCTTCAAATAATTTATCCCACGTTGATAATGATAATCCGCTGGCGGCATTTTTACTTATATCATTATGACAACCGCTTACGGCACATTGTGTAATTATTAATTCCCCAATTTCTTTCGGATAACCGGTTTTGCTAATGTCAATAATAGCCGGGTCTTTCTTACATGAAATAAAAAGAATAAAAAGAGATATGAAAAATATTATTTTTTTAAGTTTCATTAATCTCCTTCAGTTACAGGAATATCAATTAATTTTTCACCTGCTTTTTGCAAAAGTTGAACAGGTACTCCGCCAATTACGGTTTGATTTATTGTAGTGTCAAATCCAATTCCGTAAAAGTAATAATCTCCTCTTTTTAGTCCGTCAAATTTTACTTTCCCATCTAATCCGGCAGTTTTGTAATCATCATATAACGATGTGTTTTCTCCGGGAAATTCAGTAGCATTATATTTTATATATACCGTAGCATTGGGAATTACCAGCCCATGATGTTTTACGGTAGCAACAATGGTATTATTACCTCCTATACCTGCATTTTTATTACAAGCAATTAAAAAGATAATTAATGTTGTAACAATAAAAAAAAACTTTTGCATATTAATATATTGCTAGTTTTTGTGAATTTGTAGTAATACCATTAAGCTGTAAATTTACCAGATAAACGCCCTTTGAAAGATTTGGTAAATCTACCTTGTGGCTGATAAATCCGGAATGGCGATTACCTGCATCAATTCGTGCTGCTTCTCTTCCACTCATATCATAAATTATAACTTGAACATTTCCTGATTTTTCTAAAGTATATTCCAGATTTATCCAGCCTGATGCAGGATTTGGATATATGGCATTTAAAACAGAATTTTCAATGTTGGTGTTTAATCTCATATCTTCGCCATCAGAAGCAAGCATTGCGCAATAATCCTGAAGTTTTAATAGCATTTTATGAATGTTTAGCCTACCTTTTGTTTTAACTAAGTTTTGTAAAGAAGTAAGTGTATCAACTCCTTGAAACATAAAATCGCGGAATATTAGTGCAAATGAATCGGGATATGCTTTGTATTTTTCCAATAAAGCAGGACAAGCGGCTGCAAACATTAGTCCAATAGCTCCGGCCACATGCGGAGTAGCCATTGATGTTCCTGATGATGTGCCATATCCACTTATATTGTTGCATGATAAAATACTTGTTCCGGGAGCTCCTAAGTCAATAGTATTTACTCCATATCCTGCAAATGTTGTTTTAACATCGTTATTAGTTGTATTGGTAACAGAAATCATGTATTCGCTTGGACATGCTGTTGGAATATCACCTTGTGTATCAACATTTGTGTTTTGATTAGCTGTAGCTCCTGCATTTAAAATACCTATTCTTCCTAATGAATCATAAATGCCACACCATAATGGGTAGTTGGTAGGCTGCCCGAAATCAACTCCAAATGAAGCATTGGTAGAAACTATAAAAGCACCTTTTTGTCCATTGGTTGTATCATACATCATACGGTTACTGTAAACATAATCATAGGCTCTAACTACTACCGATTCAGTTCCCGAAGAGCCTCTTACAGCCATAACTTTTACATTCCAATTAACTCCGGTAACGCCTAAGTTATTATTCCCTTTTGCACCAACTGTTCCCGATACATGGGTGCCATGGTAATCGTTTGGGATAGTTCCATTTTGATTGATGGCATCCCATCCATTAACATCATCAACATATCCATTTCCATCATCATCAATTCCATTGTTTGGAATTTCGTTGTAATTTTTCCAGAAATTCAAATCAGGATGATTTAATTGAAACCCACCATCAATTACAGCTATTACAATGGTATCGCCATTAGCAGTTACCCCACCTGTTGTAATATCCCATGCTTCGGGAGCATCAATATCAGCATCGGGGGTACCTCCGTTTTGGCCGGTATTATTTAAACCCCATAGGGAGTTAAATTGTGTATCATTAGGTACATTGGCTCTTTGTTCTATGGTATGATTATATTGAGCAATAAGGATTTTATCATCGGATTTCAATTTTTTTAAAACATCTTCTGCATTAAATTGCTCATCAAAATTTACCTGATAAATATTCCAATTGCGAGATAGTAATTCGTAACTTTTAATTTCAGGATAATTTTGAAATATATAAGCAGGAGGGTAGGCTGCATCAATTTTTACAAGTAGTTGACCGGGTAAAATGTTGGTTTCTGATTGGGCAAAATTTAATAAAGCACCAATAGAAATAATGAATGATAGTAGTGTTTTTTTCATAAAATTGTAAATTACAAAAATAAAATTACAATAAAAATACAGTACTTCAAAGTTAAAAATATCTCAAATTGTTTTCAATGTTATATAACAAGCCCTTTACAGTATATAAATCATCAGCCGGTTCAGGTAAAACATATACGCTGGTTAAAGAATATTTAAAACTTGCTTTAGCTACCGGACAAAAAGATTATTATCGTTATATATTGGCAATAACATTTACCAATAAGGCAGCCGAAGAAATGAAGGCTCGCGTGTTTTTATTTTTAAAAGACATTAGTAAAAATTTAACTGAAAATGATAAAAATTTTGATCTGCAAAATAGTCTTTCAAAGGAGTTAAACATTCCTGTATATGAATTGCAACTTAGAGCTGAACAAACTTTAGAGCACATGTTGCATCATTATTCCGATATAGCTATAAGTACAATTGATAAATTTACACATCGCGTTATCCGAACATTTGCGCATGATTTACATTTGCCACTAAATTTCGAAATAGAAATGGATACGGATAGTCTCTTGCACCAAGCAGTGGAAATGTTGCTTTCTAAAATTGGTGAACATAAAACGCTTACTGATTTATTAGTTCAGTTTGCCGAAAGTAAAGCCGATGATGACAAAAGTTGGAATGTTGAAAATGATATTTTTAATTTTTCTAAAAATCTAATAAAAGAAGATAATGAACATTTTCTAAAATCGTTGCGAAATTTAGACTTTCAGCAATATATTAACGCAATAAAATTAATGCGTTCGAGAAAAAAAGAATTTTTAGAAAGTCTTCAAAAAATAGGAACTGAAGCAAGTAAGTTATTACAACAAAATGGCATAAAAATCGAATCGTTTTATTATGGAAGCAAAGGTATTGGGACGTATTTTTATAATCTTTCGCAATCAAACGTTTTTTTACCCAATAGTTATGTTGTAACAACCATAAATGAAAATAAATGGACAGGTGGAAAAGTTTCACCCGACCAAATTTCTAAAATAGAAGCAATAAAAGATGAATTAACGTCTCTATACTTCGATGCTCAGGAAATTATAAAAGAAAAATATGCCGAGTATTTAGCAATAGAAGATTTGCTGAAAAACATCCATTCAATGGCTTTGCTTCAAGAGCTGGAAAATATTTTAACGCAAATTAAATCGGAGCAAAATATTTTACCTGTTGCAGAGTTTAATAAACGCATTTCTGAAATAGTTCAACATGAATCCGCCCCTTTTATTTATGAACGAATTGGAGAAAAGTATCATCACTTTTTAATTGATGAGTTTCAAGATACATCCGTAATGCAATGGCAAAATTTATTGCCGCTTATTCATAATTCTTTGTCGAGCGGATATTTTAATATGATTGTGGGCGATGGTAAGCAAAGTATTTATCGCTGGCGAGGAGGAGAAGTGGAACAGTTTTCGCATTTGCCAAAAATATTTTCTAAAGAACCATTAACCGAAATTTTGAAAGAACGCCAACAAATATTAGAACATTCATATAAAGAAAAAGTATTAAAAACAAACTGGCGTTCTAAAAAAGAAATTGTTCAGTTTAATAATAAAATTTTCAGGTTCCTCTCTGATAATTATTTGGGCGAATTTGCTTCTATATACAAAGATATTGAACAAGAATATAAAGAAGAAAATTCAGGAGGATGGATAAGCTGCGATATAATTAAATCAGAAAAAAATACAAGTTTAGAAAATGAAGAAGAAGAAAATGTTGATAAAACTGAAAAAGCATTAGCACTTACACTTCAATACATTCGTAAGCACTTAGAACTGGGGTATAAGCAAAAAGATATATGTGTGTTATGTAGAAAAAATAAAGAAGGTCAGCTTGTTGCTGATTATTTGATAAAAAACGATTTAAACGTAATATCACCTGATAGTTTGCTATTAGCATATAATGCACATGTACAGTTAATAATTTATGCATTATCATATGCTGTTGTTCCTGATAATAAAGTGGCTCAGGTAAAAATTCTCGAATACTTAATTGAGTATAAGTTTATCAATCATCCTTTGCCGGAAGAATTGTATCTCCAAATTAGTACAGGTGAAAAAAATATTGAAACAATACTCAAATCGTTTGGATTAAATTTTTCAAAACAGAATATTATTCAACAATCATTATTTGATGCAGTAGAAAGCATTATTCGATTCTTTAAGTTAAATGAATTGCCCAATCCGTATATTCAGTTTTTTCTAAATGCGGTATTTGAATTCAGCACTAAAAAAAATAATAACATAAACGATTTTTTAGAGTGGTTTAAATCAAAATCAGATAAACTATCTATCATAGTTCCCGAGGGTTCTGATGCTATACAGGTAATGACCATTCATAAGTCGAAAGGATTAGAATTTCCCGTAGTAATTATGCCTTTTACTAATGAATTTATTAAAACAAGTAATGATGTATTATGGGTTGATATTCCATCAGAATTTGATTTAAATATTCCCGTTGGTTTAATTTCATCTTCAAAAGCAGAAGAAAAAAATCATCCTTTTGTAAATGATAAACTTTATGAAAAATCAAAAACCAATTTGGATATCATAAACTTGTTGTATGTTGCTTTTACCAGAGCTGTAGATGCTTTGCATTTAGTATTTAATGAATCACAAGCAAAAAATAATACATTTAGTTGGTTTCATAAATATTTTACTGAAAATATAAAAATCTATAATCAGGAATGTTTAAGTTTTGAAATTAGTCCATTAACTACTAAACTAAAACCAACACATAAATACGTAAAAGAAAATCAAAAATTTGAAAAAATTATAAGTGCATCTTGGTTCGAAAAACTACAATTAAGTTTAACTGCACCACAGGCTTGGAACATTGATAATCCAGATCAGGCAAGTGAATATGGAAAACAATTGCACGAAATAATTTCTGTTATTAATACTGAAAATGATTTAGATAAAGTACTAAATAAATATATTTTTGAAGGTAATATTGCTGCAAAAGAGGCTGAAAAAATTAAAAACGAAGTAAAACAAATTGTATTACACCCTTTATTAAATAAATATTTTTCAAGTGAATATCAGTCCATAAACGAAGTAGAAATTATTGATGATAAAGGTGTAAGCTACAGACCGGATAAAATATTTGTTAAAAATAACGAAGCAATTATATTAGATTTTAAAACCGGAAAAAAATCTGCTACACACGAAAGCCAAATAGTGCATTATGCTCAATTGCTTCAATATTTAGGTTTTAATGTAATTGAAAAGTATCTTTGCTATACTCAAACCGGAGAAGTTATTAATGTTTAAACATTAAACATGTTTTCAAATAAAAAAATCAGTTATTTTGTTTTCCTTTCCATTGCAATTAGTTGGTCGTCTATTGCTTTAATTAAGTTGCTTGGTTTAAGCTATGGTTCATTTTGGTTTACAGTTATTACCGCATTTTTATTTATGTGCGCACCGGCTTATGCAACTTTTTTAGTTAAAAAAGTGCTGTACAGGGAGCCTTTGTCAGATTATGGTTTGCAATTTAAAGTGTTTGATTACAGATGGATTATTCATTCGGCCATTGGAACTGTTTTGTTTTTATTTTTAACTCTTGGAGCAGTTTATTTATTCGGGAATATTTTACATATTTCAGCATTTGGTTTTGTTGATTTTTCAGAAGAAGGATTACATAAAGCGATGCAAAAAATTGCTGGAGATAAAGATGTAAGTACAGAATCATTACCACATCCACTATTATTATTATTATTAGGAACAGCCGGAGGTGTGGCTTCCGGTGCTTTAATTAATTTGCCATTTACATTTGGCGAAGAATTTGGCTGGAGAGGTTTATTGCATAAAGAAACACAGCATTTAGGATTTATAAATAGTTCATTGTTGATTGGAATTATATGGGGATTTTGGCATGCACCCATTATTTTAATGGGACACAATTATAACATTAGTTCTTATGCCGGAGTATTTATGATGATTTTATTTTGCATTTCCATTTCCTTCCCAATGGCCTATGTAAGGGTTAAGTCAAAAAATGTATTAGGGCCATCTATGCTTCACGGAATGCTGAATGGCTCTGCCAATGTATTAAACTTATATATTCACGATGGAAGTTTATTGTTTAACGGGCCTGCTGGTGTGGCCGGAATTTTAATTATTGTAATTCTTACAGTTTTTATTTTTTTATTTGATAAAGCATTTGTAAAAGAGTACACAAATATCTCTGAAAATTTAGAAACTGATGAATAAAAAAAAGGAGCAATAAGCTCCTTAAAATGATGTTTACTTTTATTTAACTATCACCATCTAATAAATTACCTAAACCACCAAGAATACTTCCTTCTTCTTTTCGTTTTACCGTACCATATTGTATTATACGAGATGCAAGCCTACTTATCGGAAGACTTTGTATCCAAACTTTTCCCGGGCCGGTTAAGGTTGCAAAAAATACACCTTCACCACCAAAAATGGTATTTTTTATTCCACCAACAAATTGAATATCATAGTCTATATCTTTAGTAAACGCTACAATACAGCCGGTATCAATTTTTAATAATTCGCCACGTGCAAGAGTTTTTTCTACTATGGTGCCACCGGCGTGAACAAATGCCATACCATCCCCTTCAAGTTTTTGCATAATAAAGCCTTCACCGCCAAATAAACCGGTTCCCAGTTTTCGCTGAAATTCTATTCCAACAGAAACACCTTTTGCAGCACATAAAAAGGCATCTTTTTGGCAAATAATTTTACCGCCTAATTGATACAAATCCATTGGAATAATTTTACCGGGATAAGGCGAAGCAAAGGTGACTCTTTTTTTACCACTACCAATATTGGTATAAGTAGTCATAAATAAATTTTCTCCGGTAAGTAATCGTTTACCGGCTGAAAAAATTTTCCCCATCAATCCGCCTCCACTGTTAGAGCCATCACCAAAAATGGTTTCCATTTTTATCTGGTCGTCCATCATCATAAAACTACCCGGTTCGGCAACCACTGTTTCTTGTGGATCAAGCTCAATTTCTACGCATTGCATTTCTTCGCCAATAATGTGGTAATCTATTTCGTGATTTGAAATCATATAATTTTAATTTTTAAGATTATTGAAGTCAAAAGTAATTAATTGAATTAATATTTCAGTTTTTCTACAGGTTAATTTCCTATAAATTGAATGATATTTATTCCAAATCCAAAATGTACCTTTGCCGTATGGCTAAAAAGAAATATAAATATCGCGACCAGACTTTTGAAAATGTTGAAATACTTGATGCAAGCAGCGATGGCAATAGTGTTGCAAAAGTAAATGATATAGTAATTTTTGTAAAATATGCTGTTCCGGGAGATATTGTAAACATAAAAATAATTCGAGAACATCGCAGACATCTTGAAGCGAAAGTAATTGATATAATAAAGGCTTCGCCTAACAGAGTAAATGTTGTGTGTGAGCATTTTGGTACCTGTGGAGGATGTAAGTGGCAAAATTTGAATTATAAACAACAATTGTACTACAAACAAAAACAAGTTTATGACGCATTTACACGTATCGGAAAATTAAGTTTCCCAAAAATTTTGCCCATAATTGGCTCTAATCAAATTTATAATTACCGCAATAAAATGGAATATGC
>CALKJP010000176.1 GCA_937995645.1 uncultured Bacteroidia bacterium | reverse complement strand
TTATAAATGTATAACTTCTCCATAAGCAGCTGCAGCAGCTTCCATTATGGCTTCACTCATTGTTGGATGAGGATGAACGGATTTAATTATTTCATGTCCGGTTGTTTCTAACTTTCTAGCAGCAACTATTTCAGCAATCATTTCAGTTACGTTAGCTCCAATCATATGAGCGCCTAATAATTCACCATATTTTGCATCAAAAATTAGTTTTACAAATCCATCGTTATTGCCTGCTGCACTTGCTTTTCCTGATGCAGAAAATGGAAATTTGCCAACTTTAATTTCATAACCGGCATCTTTAGCAGCTTTTTCAGTATAGCCAACAGACGCTACTTCCGGCCAGCAATAAGTACAACCGGGTATGTTGTTGTAATTAATAGGTTCAGGATGATGTCCTGCAATTTTTTCTACACATGTAATGCCTTCTGCACTTGCAACATGCGCTAATGCTTGTCCGCCCACACAGTCGCCTATTGCATAATATCCCGGAATATTTGTTTGATAGTATTTATCTACTATAATTTTACCTTTATCAGTAGCAATTCCTACTTCTTCAAGACCAATTCCTTCTAAGTTTGCAGTAATTCCAACTGCAGATAATACTATATCGCATTCAACAATTTGCTCTCCTTTGGCAGTTTTAATTTTTACTTTACAACCTTTTCCGCTTGTATCAACAGATAGTACTTCTGAGGAGGTCATTACTTCCATTCCAATTTTCTTGAATGATTTTTCTAAGGTTTTAGAAACTTCTTCATCTTCTAATGGAACTATATTGGGTTGAAATTCGACTAAAGTAACTTTAGTCCCAATAGTTTGATAGAAATAAGCAAACTCAGAACCAATAGCTCCACTACCAACAACTACCATTGATTTGGGTTGTTCAGGTAACGTCATTGCTTCTCGATATCCAATTATTTTTTTACCGTCTTGAGGTAAATTAGGCAAAACTCTTGAACGTGCACCTACCGCAATAATTATATGATTAGCTGTATATTCTGTAGATTTTCCGTTTTCGTCTGTTACATTAACTTTTTTACCGGGCTTTACTTTTCCTGTTCCTTTAATTACATCGATCTTATTTTTTTTAATTAAAAATTGTACTCCTTTGCTCATTTTATCGGCTACACCACGACTTCTTTGAACTACCGCTTTAAAATCTATGGTAGATGTTCCTGAAATATTAATACCATATTCCTTAGCATGATTTAAGTATTCAAAAACCTGCGCACTTTTTAATAAAGCTTTTGTAGGAATACATCCCCAGTTAAGGCAAATACCTCCTAATTCTGCTTTTTCTACAATAGCTGTTTTTAGTCCTAATTGAGAAGCGCGAATGGCAGCAACATATCCTCCCGGACCGCTACCTATAATAATAACATCGTAGTTCATTAGATTTAAGTTTTAATTTGAGGGCTTAAAAATACAAAGCTATTTCTAAAAAGTCTAATTAATTAATTATTTTAAAATTAGGGTTAAAAAAAAGGAGCTCATTCGAGCTCCTTTTTTTTAGAGATATTTATAAATTATTGTTTAGTATAAGTAGCATTTCCGTTACCATACATTGCATTAGAACAAGTATAGTTGATGCTTGTAATTTTGAATTGACCACCATTGTAAGTACCTGTTCCGCTTACATTAGAAGCGCCAGAACCAGAAAACTGAGGATCACCGGTTAACGCTTGAGATGGAATAGTAATATTACTTCCCTCAACAATAGCATAAACAGTAACACCAGAACCAAAGCCTCCAAAATTAGAAATGTTAATTCTATTGTATTCAGAAGTTGATTGTGTAACTGTAACATTATAATTGTAAGTACCATTTCCTGATGAAGGAACGGCACCTGTAACGATATCAGTTACGGAATAAGTACCGGCTAATTTATCAGATTTTACTTTTACTGTTCTTTTTACTTCTGTTGCAGGGTTACCGGCTTCATCCGATACGTTGTAAGTAATTACATATGTACCGCATTTTGTATTATCAACAGTACCTGTTGTAACCACACGGCTTTGAATATCTTTATCTCTGTCATCAGTAGCTGTAACACCGGCATCATTATAGGTGTCGCCTAAGTTGATTGAAACTTCTGCGTCTCCATTTAAAGTTAATTCCGGAGGTGTTGTATCATCTTTTTTACATGAGGTAAATATAGATGCACCAGTGATTACGATAGCACCTAAAACTAAAATGTTCTTTTTCATTGTTGTTTTGTTTTTTTGTTTTTGATTTAAAATTGAGCATGCAAATATAAATCTGAATTTTATTTAATACAAATTTTATTTAGTTTTTAATACAGAATTTTAATGCTGAAATATATTATTCTTAAAATATGATTTAAATAAAAGGAAAAAAGATTTATATCAAACTTACTTTGAATTATCGTTTTTTGAATATACTTTTGCACCGTTCTTTTTAAAATTTAAAACATAAAACAGAAAACAGAAATGAAAAAATCATTATTTACAGTTGCTATTGCCGGATTAATGTTGGTAGTAGCTTGTGGTCCAAGCGCAGAAGAAATTGCTGCTGAAAAAAAACGTGTTGAAGATTCTATTGCAGCTGTGAAAGCTGCAGAAGAAGCTGCAGCTAAAGCTGCTGCTGAAGAAGAAGCTAGAAAAGCAGCCGAAGAAGAAGCTGCTAGAAAAGCAGCTGAAGAAGAAGCTGCTAGAAAAGCAGCTGAAGAAGAAGCAGCAAAGAAAAAATCTTCCGGATCAGCTAAAAAAACACCAGCTCCTGCACCAACACCAGCTCCTGCAAATCCGGGTGGACGTGGTGGAGCAACAAAAGTTAACTAATAACTTTTGTACAAACCTTGAAAAACCTCTCAAAATTTTGAGAGGTTTTTTTATGCACATTTATCACAGTTTTTCTTTTTTTTCCTTCTAACTTTTATGAAAATTAAATTAAAAACTGCTGTTATAAATAGTATGAGTATAATTATATTTTGCATTTTCTTTTTCTGCAAAAATAAAAGAATAAGCCTTAAATTAGCCGTTAAATAATTTTTTTAAATATGATAAGTTCTGAAACTCCTATAAAATATAAAAGAAAAAAATATACTAACGAAACATTGCTGAATATTTACAAAGCAATATTAAAGCCACGATTAATTGAGGAAAAAATGTTGATTATGCTTCGTCAGGGAAGAATATCTAAGTGGTTTTCAAGCTTTGGGCAAGAAGCTATATCTGTTGGTGCAACACTGGCCGTTGATAAAGATGAATACATTTTACCAATGCATCGAAATTTGGGAGTGTTTACATCCAGAGAAATTCCATTAAGACGATTATTTGCACAGTTTCAAGGTAAAATGAGTGGCTTTACAAAAGGGCGCGATCGTTCATTTCATTTTGGAACACAAGAATATAAAATTGTAGGAATGATTTCGCATCTCGGTCCTCAAATGGGCGTTGCCGATGGTATTGCATTAGCATATAAATTAAGAAATGAGAAAAAAGTAGTAACTGTTTATACCGGTGATGGTGGTGCAAGCGAAGGTGATTTTCATGAATCAATAAATGTAGCAGCTGTATGGGATTTGCCGGTAATATTTATTATCGAAAATAATTGCTGGGGATTATCAACACCATCTTATGAACAATTTCGTTGTAAACAATTTATTGACAAAGCAATAGGATATGGTATTGAAGGCTTCCAAATTGACGGTAATAATGTATTAGAAGTTTACGATACGGTAAAAATATTGGCTGAAGATTTAAGAAAAAATCCTCGTCCTGTAATTTTAGAGTGTATGACATTCCGTATGCGCGGACATGAAGAAGCATCCGGTACAAAGTATTATCCTGAAGGGTTACAGGAAATGTGGGCAAAGAAAGATCCGGTTGAAAATTATGAGCAATTTTTATTAGAAGAAAAAGTAATTAGCGAAGCAGATAAAGTTTTAATAAGAGAAACGATTAAAAAAGAAATAGCAGATGAATTTGAAATAGCTTTTGCAGAAGAAAAAATAAAACCATCCATAGAACAAGAGCTTGCAGATGTTTACAAGCCTCATACCAGTGTTACAACATTGAATGAAAATTCTGCTAAAAAAGAAATGCGCTTAATTGATGCTATTTCTGATGCAATGCGCCTATCAATGCGAAAATATGATAATCTTATATTAATGGGGCAAGACATTGCAGAATATGGAGGAGTTTTTAAAATTACAGAAGGTTTTGTAAAAGAATTTGGAAAAGAAAGAGTACGTAATACTCCTTTATGCGAATCGGCAATATTAGGTGCAAGTCTTGGCTTATCTATAAACGGCTTTAAGTCGATGGTTGAAATGCAATTTGCAGATTTTGTGAGCGAAGGATTTACACAAATTGTAAATAATCTTGCTAAGATACACTGGCGATGGGGGCAACATGCCGATGTGGTAGTAAGAATGCCTACAGGAGCCGGAGTTGCAGCAGGGCCATATCATTCACAATCTAACGAAGCTTGGTTTTTTAAAGTACCGGGATTAAAAATTATTTATCCTGCATTTCCCGTTGATGCTAAAGGTTTATTATGTTCAGCATTTGAAGACCCTAATCCAATTATGTTTTTTGAACATAAAGCACTATACAGAAGTATTACACAGCAAGTCCCTGAAGAATTTTATACTATTGAAATAGGTAAAGCTAATTTGGTACGAAAAGGAAATGAAGTAAGCATAATTACTTATGGATATGGTGTACACTGGGCGCTTGAATTATTAAATCAGCATCCTGAAATAAATGCCGATTTACTCGATTTAAGAACCTTGTTACCATTGGATAAAGAAGCAATATTTGAAACAGTTATGAAAACAGGGCGAGTAATAATTTTGCACGAAGATACATTAACCGGTGGAATTGGCGGAGAAATAGCAGCACTAATTACAGAAAATTGTTTTGAATATTTAGATGCTCCTGTTACACGCGTTGCTAGTTTAGATACTCCGGTTCCATTTGCCGCAGATTTAGAAAATCAGTTTTTACCAAAAAGCAGATTTAAAGAAAAATTGTTTGAATTATTAGCTTACTAAACAATGAAAAAAAAAGTATTCTTATTTTTATTAATTGTTGTTGCAACAATAAATGTTAATGCGCAAGATGAAGAATATACCGAAAAAAAGGGCGTATTTATGAGTCTTGGCTTTGGTAGTTATTTTGCCAACAGAAATACGGCTGTAATGTATGATGGAGTTAGTAAATACTCATTAATTGGAATAGGATATTATTTTACAACAGAACCATTTCGCACGCAGTTTGAAGAATATTTTAAATATCCATTTGAGATTGTTGAACTTCCCGAAAATATGAAGTATCGCCCTGGAAGAGAAATTAGCTGGCAGTTGGGCTATCGTTTTGAAGATGGAAGTACTTTTTATGCAGAGGCTAATTTTGCACAATTAAATATTCAAGATGCTTTTGTAATAGCCATTGATGACCCTAATAGAAAAAGTCCGGAAAAACTATTGCAGCAAATTCCTATATTTGGTAAAGAACAACGTTTAAACATTAATACAGGATTTCATATTCCATTTGTGCACGAAAATGGTTTTACTGCATACTTACCTTTATTTGCCAATATAAACAGCACCAAATTAGAGAGTAATTATTTTGTTATCAATAATCAGCAATATCAAATTGTACATAATTTTCAGGGAGTAACCAATACACGAATTGGAGGGATGGGGTTTGGCGGAGGTTCGGGCATAGGTGTTAAATTAAAGTTTAACAAAAGTTTCTCAATGGATATAGGATATAATTTAATTTATTCCCGTATTAGAATGACCGATGAATTGCGACCATTTGGTATTCACCATAATGTACTGGCTAAAATAGTTTGGGGATAGCTATTCCACAATTTTCTTCCTTAACATATTTAACGCTGTAATGGCAGATTTTTGAATATTTCTTCCTCTGTGTTCTCCCATAAAATAAACATTAGAGTTTACACTATTTTTATCAGCAATAGCAATCCAAACCATTCCTACAGGCTTTTCGGGAGTTCCTCCATCGGGGCCTGCTATACCTGAAGTGGCTATGGAATAATCGGTATTAAATTTTATTAAAATATTTTTTGCCATTTGCTCCACCACTTCTTTGCTTACTGCTCCATACTTTGCTAAATCTTTTTCATTTACGTTTAATTCATTTTTCTTAATTTCATTGGCATAGGAAACAATACCTCCTTTAAAGTATGCTGAGCTTCCCGGAACAGATGTAATAAGGTGTGAAAGATATCCTCCGGTACAACTTTCGGCAACGGCAAGGGTGCTGTTTTTTTCTGTTAATAATCTGCCAATTATTATTTCTAAAGTATCATTGTCATAACCGTAAATGTATTCTGAAATTAATTCTTTTAATTTATTAACTTGGTTTTGGATGGAATTTTCAAGCTCGGTCTTGTTATTTCCTTTTGCCGAAAGTCGAAGTCGAACAATACCCGGTGATGGAAGATATGCCAACGAAATATTTTCAGGTAAATTATTTTCCCATTCTTCAATTTTTTCGGCTAAAAACGATTCCCCTATTCCTTGTGTTAAAATGGTTTTGTGAACCACATGCGGAAGATTAAATTCATTTTGAAGCTCTTTCAAAATAAATTTTTCCATCATGGTTTTCATTTCATAAGGAACTCCCGGCATCGAAATAATTATACTGTCATTTTTTTTAAACAGCATGCCACAGGCTGTTCCTTCAAGATTGGGAATTACTTTACATTTATCAGGTAAATAAGCCTGAAGCCTGTTTAATTCTGTAACTCTTAAATTTCTTTTTGCAAAAATTGCTTCGATATTTTTATATGCTTCTTCATTAAAAACAAGCTCACTATTAAAGAATGCTGCAAGGGTGTGCTTGGTTATATCATCTTTAGTTGGCCCTAATCCACCGGTAATTAAAACTATTTTACTTCTCGTTATTACTTGATTTAAAGTGTCTATAATTTGCTGTTTGTCGTCTGAAATAGAAGTAATCTGTTTTACACTAATTCCAATCAAATTGAGTTGCTGGCTAATCCATGCAGAATTTGTATCAATCACTTGTCCAATTAAAAGTTCTTCTCCAATGGTTATAATTTCGGCTTGTATCATAATTTGTGGCAAAGTATTTGTAACAAAACATAAAAGTAATCACAAAGTTTTTTACATTTATAAATAATATTCTTTTAGCTATGAAAAAAATCATTTTTTTTACATTTATCAGCATTTTAGCTGTAAATACTCAGGCACAAATTAATTTAGATAAGATTAAAAATACGGTTAGTGGTACAGGTTCGGGAAATAATTTAACTAACGATGAAGTAATTAAAGGGCTTCGTGAAGCATTAACAGTTGGCACTAATAATGCAACATCAATGGTTTCTAAAACCGATGGATTTTTTAAAAATCCGAGTATAAAAATTCCTTTTCCTGAAGATGCCATAAAGGTTAAAAATACTTGTGAAAATATAGGGATGAAACCACAGGTTGATAAATTTGTGTTAACCTTAAATCGTGCAGCAGAAGAGGCTTCTAAAGAAGCAGCTCCGATATTTATAAATGCTATAAAATCAATGAGTATTAGTGATGGTTTTAGTATTTTAAAAGGGGCAGATAATGCTGCAACAAAATATTTGCAGGATAAAACAAGTGCTGAGCTAAAGCAAAAATTTAAGCCAATTGTTCAAAATGCGCTTAAAAAAGTGGAAATTACAAAGTATTGGAGTCCTTTAATCACCGCATATAATAAAACTCCCGGTGCGCAAAAAATAAACCCTGATTTAGAAGAGTATGTAACTTTAAAAGCATTAGACGGCTTATTCAAAATGGTGGCTCAGGAAGAATTAAAAATTCGTAAAGATCCGGCAGCAAGAGTTACCGATTTATTAAGGAAAGTTTTTGGTTAATTAGCCTGAGGAATAATATTCATTACCGGCAAATCAGAGCCGGTAATGATTTCCCATCCATCTTTGTCTATGCTATGGTTTCGGGTATGGTTATTTGATGATGACATAATCATAATTAAGTCTGCTTCTGATTTGTGAGCATAATCAATAATAACACTTCCAAAAACATCATCTTCGGGTGAAGCTTTTACAATTTCTGCGATACATTCAACTCCGTTTTTTTCAATTTCCGATTTTACATCAATCATTTGGCGGGTTAATCTATTGATATCAAACTGATCATCGGTAAACAGAACAGATAATATATTTATT
Organism: uncultured Bacteroidia bacterium; assembly: GCA_937995645.1. Classification (GTDB taxonomy): domain Bacteria; phylum Bacteroidota; class Bacteroidia; order JACCXN01; family JACCXN01; genus CALKJP01. Next base: position 8,654 of record CALKJP010000176.1, on the reverse strand, counting down.
GTTGCTCCTCCTGATAGTTTAGATAATTCAATTGCTTTGCTTACTTTTTGAGTTGTTACTTTAGTTAAATCTAAGGGAAGTATAATGTGTTTGTAATGCTTATTGAAATTTGCATTTCGAATGGTAACAACAGGAATGGATATTTTTTTTAGTATTTTATTAAATTGTTCAATATCTTCTTTATTATTTTTTTTGCCTTTAGTTTTTAGCCCCATTACAATTAGTAATACATTAGTATTATTTTCTATTGTTTTAATAATTTCATCGTAAGTTGAAAAGTATTTAATTTGATTAATTTTAGAAGAAAAATTTTTTAGTAAATCCATTTCCTTTTTATTTCCGAAATAATAAACATTAATTAAACAATTGTAATAGGTAGAAAGTAAATTAGCATGATGAATGGCAGCTTTAGATATTTCGTTTAAATCATTTATAATTACAGTAATTTGTTTTAAAGAATTATTCATGTAGGAAAGCGATTTTTTAATGTTGTTTTTAGTATTTTTAAACCGTAATTTTTTACTTATGAACAAAAATAATATTATCCAATCAGTTACGCAAATAGCTCCTTCTGAACTTATTGTTAATCCTGATGGTAGTATCTACCATTTAAAATTAAAACCCGAACATATTGCAAAGGATGTAATAGTAGTTGGAGATCCCGGGCGCGTTGAATTAATATCCTCTAAATTTGAAAAAATAGAGTATAAAATTCAAAACAGAGAATTTATTACGCATACAGGCTATTATAAAAACAAAAGAATTACAGTTTTGGCAACCGGTATAGGTACCGATAATATTGATATTGTTCTTAATGAGTTGGACGCTGCTGTAAATATTGATTTGAAAACACGAATAATAAAAGATACACATACCCAATTAAACATTATAAGAATTGGAACTTCCGGTGCATTGCAAAAAGATATTCCTGTAGATAGTTTTGTTGTCTCTACTTATGGATTAGGATTAGATGGATTATTACCTTTTTATAAAGGCTTATCAGATATTAATGAAAATGAATTGACAGAAGAATTTATGCATCAAACCAAATGGAATAATGAATTTAACAGACCTTATATTGTTAAAGGTTCAGAAGAATTAATTCAAAAAATAGCATTTGATTTTCATCAGGGCATTACTGCTACGGCCAATGGTTTTTATGGACCTCAAGGCAGAATGTTAAGACTTGAATTGCAACGAAATGATTTAAACGAATTGCTAAATCAGTTTTCATTTAAAAATCATCGAATTACTAATTTTGAGATGGAAACATCGGCACTTTATGGTTTAGGTAAATTACTAGGGCATAATACCTGCACCGTATGTGCTATTGTAGCAAACAGAATGGCTCAGCAATATAGCAAAGATAATAAATTGGCTGTTGAAAAGCTAATTACAATAGTTTTAGACAGATTGTAAATGATAACCTTATCATGTTAAAAACTTTTATTAGTAAATTTAAAATAATATTGATTTGAAACTAAATTTGATAAAAATTGTTTAAACAACAAAAAAACAGTTTTGAAACCAAGCGAATTAAAAGCATTAATCAATTTGTTAGATGATCCTGATGAGGAAGTATATACTCATGTTAAGGAGCGCTTAATGGATTTAGGTGATGAAATAATCCCCTTGCTTGAAAATGTATGGGAAATGGGCGATCCATTCAATAATATGGTTCAAACCCGTATCGAAAATATTATACATGATATACAGTTTGCAAACATCAAAAAATCTTTGATAGATTGGGCAAAAAACAATTCGCACGATTTACTTAAAGGAATAATACTTGTAGCAAAATATCAGTATCCCGATTTAGATGAAAAACAAATCCATCGTAAAATTGATCAACTAATACAGGATGTATGGATAGAACTTAATGATAATTTAACCGGAATTGAAAAAGTAAAAGTTATAAATCATATTTTATTTGATGTACATGGCTTTAGTGGCAATACCACAAATTACCATGCTCCTCAAAACTCATTCATAAATAATGTACTTGAAACTAAAAAAGGAAATCCGCTTTCTCTTTCTATTTTATATGCTATTATTGCACATAGATTAGAGCTGCCAATATATGGAGTTAATCTACCCGAACATTTTATTTTAGCCTATGTGGCAGATAATGAAATATTAAAAGTAATTACTCAAGCTGATAATGAATATGGAGTATTGTTTTATATCAATCCATTTAGTAGGGGGGCAGCATTCAGCAAAAAGGAAATAGATGCATTTTTAGCACAATTAAAATTAAAACCAAAAGATAGTTATTTTAAACCATGTTCTAATATTGATATTGTAAAACGGGCATTAAATAATTTAATCAATTCGTACGAAAAACTTGGTTATCCTAAGAAAAGCGAAGAACTGAGAGAATTACTGGATGCATTATCTAATTTCGAATAATTATTTTTTTTATCGTTTTCAAAATAATCTTAAAATCGGTCAGCAGGCTTTGTTCCTTAATGTATTTTAGGTTTAAGTTTAACTTATGTGGCATTATTTCTTCAATATACATTTTCTCAGGCTCTGATGATTTTTCTAAAATTTCGTTTTCATTATAATATTCGATAGAGGCATAGTCAGTAATGCCGGGTTTTACACTTAAAACTTTTTTTTGCTCATCATTATATAAATCAACATATTTTTTTACCTCCGGTCTTGGACCAACCAAACTCATATCGCCTTTTAAAACATTTATCAGTTGGGCCAATTCGTCTAATTTATATTTTCTGATAAAGTATCCTGATGGAGTAATACGAGTGTCTTTTTCGCCAACCGTAAGCATTCCCTTTTTATCGGCTCCTTTTACCATACTCCTGAATTTATAAAGTTTAAAAGGTTTAAAATCTTTACCTATTCGTTCTTGTGAATAAAAAACACCGCCTTTACTATCAATAGTAATCCAAATGGCAATTAAAACAAATATGGGAAGAGTAATTATTAATCCTAAAATTGAAAAAATAATATCAAAAATACGTTTTACCAAGATATACCGGTTTATAATTTTTTTTGCAAATGTATCTGTTTTATATTTTAAGTAATTATTAATTTGTTATTATTTTTTTTAATCCTTAAATTTGAAATCTAAGAAAATTTAATGTCTAACTATATACTACTTAAATGATGAAAAAACTACCACTATTAGTATTAGCACTGGGAGTAGGTTCAATGGCAATTGCTCAAAGAACCACAATTCAATCGGAAGTGAGAAATCAGGCCCAGCCTTATGTTAAGGCCTATGCAGGAAATGAAAAAACTCACAATTTGGTAAGATCCAATAATCCGAGAGTTACTACTCCAAATCAGCAAAAAGCAATTACTGAAATTGTAATTGGAGGAACAACTTACGATTTACAATCAAATGCAGCGGTACAAAATCGTTTATTCAGGCATTCAGATGGAACAATATCTGCTGCTTGGACCTACAGTAATTCAGGAGATTTAGCTGCTCCGGATCGTGGAACAGGTTATGCATATTTTGACGGCACATCTTGGTCAACAGCTCCTACTGCTCGTATTGAACCTCAAAGAAACGGTTGGCCTTCAATGTCAGCAACAACTACGGGTAAAGAAGTTATTGTTAGCCACAATAATACAGCTACTAATCTTTATGTAACAACTCGTCCGTCAAAAGGAACAGGTTCATGGTCTCATTCATCTATTAATGGTCCAACATCAAATGGAAATCTATGGCCAAGAATGGTTGTGGGTGGTGCAAATGGTCAAACAGTTCATGTAATTTCTGTAACCACTCCAACTGCAAATGGAGGGGTTGTGCATCAAGGTTTAGATGGTGCTTTAACATACAGTCGATCAACCGATGGAGGAGTAACCTGGGATATTAACCAGGTAGTTTTACCACAATTAACCGCTGCTGCCGGTTTTTATGGATTTAGTGGCGATCAATATTCGATTGATGCAAAAGGAGATACCGTTGCATTTGTATTTGGTGGATTTGAAGAATCAGTATGTTTAATGAAATCTACCGATAATGGTACAAACTGGACAATGACTATTGTTTATGGTCATCCAATGGGATTATCATGGAATACTGCAAATTCAATTTCTGATGCAGATGGTGATGCAGTAGCCGATACATTAAATGTTTGTGACGGAACTCCAACTGTATTAATTGATAATAACGGTATATGCCATGTTGCTTTTGGAGTGATGAGAATATTAAAAGATGATCCAAATGCCAATGGAGTTTCATTTTTTCCTGCAACAAGCGGTTTAGCTTATTGGAATGAAACGATGAAAGATGCTAATAATGATCCTCTTTGTCCAAATATTATTATAGATGTAGAAGATAGAGATAATAGCGGAACTGTTTTTGATGATTTAACTAATATTGATCAAATAGCAAGATATTATATTTCATTAACCAGCCAGCCAAGTATGGGTATTGATGCTAATGGTACATTATACATGGCATATTCGGCATTAATGGAAGGAACAAATAATGGTAATGGACAATATTATAGAAATATCCACATAATGAAATCTACCGACAATGGTGCTAATTGGTCTATTCCTTTAAATGTTACTAACGATGATTTTTCAGAAGGTGTATTTGCATCTGTAGCAAAAAATGTAGGAGCAGAAGTTCACTTAATCTATCAAAGAGATTCTGAGCCAGGCTTAGCCGTAAGAGGTGATGAAGATCCATTTAATCAAAATGAGATAGTTTATGCAAAGATACCTGTAGGAGATATTCCATCTACACCAAATGGAATAAATGTTCCATACTGTGGAGATGATATTATAATTGGATCAACGAAAAATATAACTTCTAAAGTAAACAGTTTACAGGTGTTTCCTAACCCAACTAATGGAATGTTAAATATATCTTACATTTCTGATGTAAATGGCGTTGTAAATGTAAGATTAGTAAACATAAATGGTCAGGAAGTAATGAATCAAACATTTAATAAAGCTAACGGAGAATTTTTTAATACAATTAACATGAACAACTACACAAAAGGTATTTACATGTTACAAGTTATTACTCCAGAGCGAACAATTACAGAAAAAGTAGTTAGTTATTAATTAAAAAACTAATCAATAAAAAAGATAGGCCACCAATAATGGATGGCCTATCTTTTTTATTATTAAAACAATTAAAAATTAAATTTACTAATTAGCAATAGCTGCAATTTTGAATTTTACTAAAAATTCATTATCTATAGCTTTATCGCCTAAACCTTCGAAAAAGTTTGAAGAACCATATTTAATATCAAATTTAGTTCTATCAATTTTGGCTTCTCCATTAGCAACTAAATTCGAACCTCTAATTTCTAAAATTGCAGGAAATTCAATTTCTTGTGTAATACCTTTTATAGTTAAATTTCCATTTACAGTTACGTTATTTGTTCCTGCTTTAGCTTCTTTTATGGGTGTTACACTTTTTATAGTAAAAGTAGATGTAGCATGCTTTTCAACAGAGAAAAAGTCATCAGATTTTAAGTGACCAACTAATTTTTCTGCCCATTCTCCTTGCAAATCTAAGCAAGTAATCGTGTTCATGTCAATTGTAATATTACCTCCATTAACAGAACCATTTGTAGCTGTAATTTCACCTTTTGCAATTTTAATTTCACCATTGTGCTGACCGGTAATTTTTTTACCTACCCATTCTACTTTACTTTTATCAAGATTAATCTTAAAAGTTTGATTGATTGTTTTTCCTTGTCCGTATGTTGTTACTGGAACTAAATAGGCTGTTGCCAATGCAATTGTTAATAAAAATTGTTTCATTTTTATAGTTTTTAGGTTTAATAGTACAAATATATGCATTAACATTTAATGTATATACATTTAACATGTTAAATTATATTTAAACTTTAATTTTTTCGATTTAAAAAAATAATTGGTATAATGGTGAAAAATTAAGCGACTCTCAACTTTTTCCCTGCCTGAATTTTAGTGGAAGGCTTTATTTTATTGATTTTGCAAAGGGTATTTACGGATGTTTTGTATTTTTTTGCAATAGATGATAAAGTTTCGCCTCTTTTAACAGTATGATATTTTACCGATTTTACTTCTTTTTGGTAAGTAAAGTGTGATTTGTTTAATGCCAGTAAGTCGGCTTTTAATTTTCCGTCTTTAAAATCAATAATACTATGCGGATTGATGGGCTCACCTTTATAACGAACTTCAAAATGTAAGTGGCTGCCTGTGGAGCGACCTGTATTACCTCCTAATCCAATGGGCTGTCCGGTTAAAACCTCCTGACCAATTTCTACATCAATTTTTGATAAATGCGCATATAAAGTTTCCAATCCATTAAAATGTCGAATTAGAACAACATTGCCATAAGTTTTGCTATATTTTGCTATTCGAACCACACCATCAAAGGCTGCAAATACAGTGTCGCCTGTTTCTAGCTTAATATCAATACCATAATGATAGCGGTATCTTCTCGGGCCAAAATCGGAAGTTACTTCTCCAAAAAAAGGATGTGCGTAATCACACTCATATTCTTCGTCTTTTAAAACAATAATTATAGTATCATTTAAATTGGTTAAATCTGTTCTTAATGGATGTATAACTTCAGTATTCCAATGCTGATAAATGTCCCAGGCTGGAACTAATGATAAATCAGAAAAATGATTTTTGGCAGCTTCCAACGACTTTAAAAATGAGGTAGTATCCGCATCTTCTTCATATTCATCTTCAATATCTCCTCCAATGGCCTCTTCTACTTTTGGTGCTTTTTTCTTGATATTTAAAGAATCGCCAAGAGTTTTATTCTCTCCTGTTGCCAAAACAACCAGTGAGATGAATAAAAAAGAGATTGAAATAAGTAGCTTTTTCATTATAAGTTGCCAAAAATACAGTTTTGAATAATAAATCGTCTATTCAAAAAGCTAACTTTTCTACAAATAAATGTTAATTATTTGTTAGTTGTTTGTATAAGATTTTGTAATACAGGATTTTAAAATTTGTTAACAGCCTGTTTTAATTGAGGTAGAAAGTGCTTAAATTCTGTTAAAAAAAGGCTATAATCTTTTATTAACTCTTCAATAGCATATTCCATTTGAGAATCGAAGCTGGTTCTTCTGCTTAATCCTTGTAAAGAGCGCTCAACACCATTTAAATCAGCATAAGAACAAAGCCAGTTTTGCTTTTTCATGGTAGGAAGTATTAATTTTCTGCATATTTCAGGCATTAAATGGGTATGATTTTCAAGCTCCTGATATACCTCTAAAGAAAAGTCATTAAGATTTTGTTTTGAAAAATTATCCCATAAGCTGGCTAAAAAGTGGTCGTAATAAATATCTACAATAACACCTGCATATTTTCTGTAGCGTTTTCTTAAGCGTTCTTTACTTTGTTCTACTATGGGATGATGATCTGTAACATCATCAATAAAACGATGCAGTCTTACACCATGAGCAATTCCGGTGGGCAATAATTCAATTTGTTTCCCTTTTATCTGATCGGCAATAAAATTACCTACCAGTAATTCGGGTTGATTATCAGATAAATAAAAGTGCGCCAAATAATTCATTAAAAAAGTATTAACAATTTTACATTTTGTTGAAAACTGTATCTTGCAAAATAAGGCAATTTTTAGGCGTTATTCTATTTTAGCCCTCTATTATTTAAAATATATAGTTTGTCATGAATAATTTTAAACTTTCAATCTTAATTGCCTTTGCAATTACCTTCTACGTTTCAAAAGCCCAAAACGACCCTACAAAAGAGATAGAAGTAAATAATTTTAGTGAAGAAACCTTAACCAAAGCTATAATAGAAAAGTTAAATGAAGTAAGAAAAAATGCAAAATTAGATGCCTTACGCGATAATGAAATTTTACAAAAAGCATCAAGCGACCATGCAACTTACATGGCGAAAAACGAAAAAGCCGACCCTAATCAGGGGGGTAAAAAAGCTACTGTTGGAAAACGTGTAAAATACTATGGTGGTTCTGAAAAAGCATCAGAACTAATAATTGCACTTCCATTAGGTAAAGGAAAAGCTAATTTTACTTACGAAAAAATTGCAGAAGAAGCCATTGCTAAATGGCAAAAAAGTAAGGTAGATAAACCGCTTTTAACCGAACCTAAATTTGTTTATACAGGCTATGCAGCCAAATTGGATAAAGAAAAAAAGAAAGTTTATATCTCTGTTGTTTTGGGAGGTTTTGACTCTTTTAATGAAGGAGCAAGCAAAAAAGCAAGAAAAGAATTAACAGTACCATACACAACCAAAAAATATGGTTTAAAACCTGCACAAGATATTAAGGCTTGTAAAAATTGCGATAAGTTTAAAAACATAGATGATCTGCAGCAAGGCTTATATGTAAAAGATGGAAATATTTATTTTAAACACGATAATATAAAATTACTTAAAAAGCTCTTAAAAGGGAGCCATGATGGACTTGCAGTTGATATAGTTCAGCGCGAACAATTCCAATGTTCAAAACCATACAATATTTATGATAATAATAGGGTAAATCGAGGGATAATGACTAAAAAAATGTATGCTCCTAAAATTTTTGCCAAAAACACTTTATTGAAAGAAGATAAAAAATCTAAGAAATTAAATGTAATGCTTGGCAAATTACCAAAAGGAATAGGAGAGGAGTATGAATTAAATTTAATAATCATTCAGAATAATCAGGTATGCAGAAATATTACACC
>CALKJP010000175.1 GCA_937995645.1 uncultured Bacteroidia bacterium | reverse complement strand
GAATTATGCTGATTTTATTGTTAAATCAAATCGCTTCAACGAAGCTCTTGCATATCAGAAAAAAGCTTTAGAATATTTCAATAAAGAAAATAATCAAATTTACCTATGCTATACTTACATGGGAATTGCCAACAATTTTTTGCAACAAAATAAATTTCAAGAAGCCCTTCCAAACATTCAAAAATCTATTGAAATAGCTCAAAAATTAAATATTCTTAAAGAATTAGCAACCGCATACAGTATTACATCGAAAATTTATAAAGGATTAGCTAATTTTCCTTTAGCCTACGAATATTTAGACAAATCAAACACACTGAAGGATTCTATTTTATCAAGCGAAGAAAAAAATTTAATCTCTCAGTTACAAATTACTCATGAAACCAAAACCAAAGAAAATAAAATCGAATTATTGAACAAGGAAAAAGAATTTCAAAATAGCATTATCAGTAAAAACAAAATAATTATATCAGTAATGACTTTTTCTTTAATTATTCTTGCGGTACTTGTTTTTTTAATTTTAAATCAATTAAAAACCATTAAAAAAAGTAAAAAAATAATTGAGCATCAAAATATCATATTAGAAGAAAAGCAAAAAGAAATTTTTGACTCTTTTCATTATGCAAAGCGAATACAACAAGCACTACTAACAAGCGAAAACTATATTGAACGTAATATTTTGAGATTAAAAAATAAAAACTAATTTTATCGAATAATTATAAAATTGCATGGAAACTCAAACAGCTACAGAAACAAAACCATTCTTTATATTTTACAAACCAAAAGATATTGTAAGTGGCGACTTTTACTTTGCCTTAGCTCACAAACAAGAAAATGAAGATGTAGAAAAATTTTACATGTGTACAGCCGATTGTACCGGTCATGGTGTTCCGGGCGCGCTGATGAGTATGTTAGGAATTTCAAACTTAAACGAATCTATTATTGAAAAAAAACTCTCTAAACCCAATGATATATTAGACAGCGTTCGCAAAGGAATCATCGATTCCTTAAATGCCGAAGGCAGCATTGTAGAAAGTAAAGATGGTATGGATTGTGTTTTATGTGTGTACGATTTTCAAAATATGATGTTAGAATTTGCTGCTGCCAATAATCCGCTTTGGCTTTTAAGAAACGGAGAAATTATAGAATTTAAACCCGACAAATTTCCGGTTGGAAAATATGGAGAAGAATTAAAACCTTTTACCCTTCAAAAAACTGACTTGAAAAAAGGCGATATAGTTTACACCTTTACTGATGGTTTTGCCGACCAGTTTGGCGGACCAAAAGGAAAAAAATTCAAATACAAACAACTTCAGGAATTAATTCTATCCATTCATAATCTTACAATGACTCAACAAAAAGAAAAACTCAATGAAGTTTTTGAACAATGGAAAGGAGATTTGGAGCAAGTTGATGATGTATTACTTATTGGAGTTAAAATTTAATTTTATTAACTGTAATTTAAAGGGAGAATTTATCTCCCTTTTTTCATTAAAGCCTTTTTCATAAGGTATATTTTAAATCCTTATTTTTGCAAGTCATAAAATATATAAATCATGTTTGAAAATTTAAGCGACAAGATTGAAAGAGCCTTTAAACTTTTAAAAGGACAAGGACAAATTACTGAAATTAACGTTGCCGAAACACTTAAAGAAATAAGAAAAGCCTTATTGGATGCTGACGTTAACTACAAAATAGCTAAAGAATTTACCGATACCGTAAAAGCCAAAGCGCTTGGACAAAATGTTTTAAAAGCAGTTTCACCCGGGCAGTTACTGGTAAAAATTACCCACGATGAATTAGCAAAATTAATGGGTGGCGAAAAATCAGACATCAATATTTCGGCTAATCCATCCATTATTTTAATGGCAGGTTTACAAGGTTCAGGTAAAACTACCCACTCCGGAAAACTTGCCCATTTTTTAAAAAACAAAAAAGGCAAAAAACCATTATTGGTTGCATGCGATGTGTATCGCCCAGCAGCTATTGATCAGTTGCATGTTTTAGGTGAGCAACTTGGCGTAGAAGTTTTTTCCGACAGAGAAAGTAAAGACCCTGTAAGCATTGCCAACAAAGCTATTCAGCATGCAAAAGCTAACGGGAACAATGTGATAATTATAGATACTGCCGGTCGTTTAGCTATTGATGAGCAAATGATGGATGAAATATCGCGTATCAAAAAAGCCATAAACCCGCATGAAATTTTATTTGTAGTAGATTCCATGACCGGTCAAGATGCCGTAAATACTGCCAAAGCATTTAACGATAAATTAGATTTTACAGGTGTTATTCTTACCAAATTAGATGGTGATACACGCGGTGGTGCTGCGCTTTCAATACGTTCGGTAGTTCAAAAACCCATTAAGTTTGTAGGAATGGGCGAAAAAATGGATGCACTCGACATCTTCTACCCCGAGCGTATGGCCGACCGTATTTTAGGAATGGGCGATATTGTAACTTTAGTTGAAAGAGCTCAGGAACAATATGACGAACAAAAAGCACGTGAACTTCAAAAGAAAATTGCCAAAAATCAATTCAACTTTAACGACTTTTTAGACCAACTGAATCAGATAAAAAAAATGGGAAATATTAAAGATTTGGTAGGAATGATTCCCGGTGTTGGAAAAGCCTTAAAAGGGATGGATATTGACGATAACGCATTTAAAAGCATTGAAGCTATTATACAATCTATGACTCCAAAAGAGCGCGAAAACCCTGAAATAATAAACGGCAGCAGACGACAAAGAATTGCAAACGGAAGCGGAACCAATATTCAGGAAGTAAATAAATTATTAAAACAATTTGAAGAAACCCGTAAAATGATGCGCATGATGAGCGATAAAGACAAGATGGCAAAATTAATGCGAAACATGCCGAATATGAGAAGGTAGTTTAATTAGCTAATTTGATAATTTGATGATTTGGTGATTTGGAAATGAGTGATTAGCCATAAGCCAATAGCCATTAGTTTATTAGGTATTAGGCGTTAGTCGTAAGTCGTAAAACAGAAGTCAGTATGCAGTTGGCATTAAGTAGTAGGCAAATAATATCTTAATCATCTTATTGCCTTAATGGTTTAATTAATATAAGACAGAAGAGAGAAAATAGTAGGCAGTTGGCAATGAAATACAAAAGATATTTATGATTTTTAGAATTTAGAGTTTAGAATTTTACAATTTGCAATCTGCAATTTTTGAATTAAAACAATATCAATGAGTTCCAACCAATCTCAACTAATCTCAAATCATTATCACATTAGCTCATTAGCTCATTATCACCTTAGCTCATTAGCTCATTATCACCTTAACTCATTATCACATTATCACATTAACTCATTATCACATTAATACTTTAATACTTTCTAACAAAACTCCCCACAATGGTACTAATTGACGGAAAAAAAATAGCTCAGGAAATAAAAGAAGAGGTTGCAAAAGAAGTAGCACAGCGAAAAGCACGAGGTTTAAAAACACCTCATCTGTCAGCTATTTTGGTGGGTAATGATGGAGCCAGCGAAACCTATGTGGGTGCAAAAGTTAAAAGCTGTCACGAAGTTGGTTTTGAATCTTCTCTGCTTCGTTTTGATTCCAACATTTCAGAAGAAGAATTATTAAACGAAATTGAAAAACTAAATAACGATCCCTCAGTTGATGGATTTATTGTACAGCTACCTTTACCCAAACATATCAACGAACAAAAAGTAATTGAAGCCGTAAATCCTGCAAAAGATGTAGATGGTTTTCATCCTGTAAATGCGGGCAAAATGTTATTGAATCTGCCATCATTTTTACCAGCTACACCTTATGGAATAATACAATTACTGGAACGCTACAATATAGAAACCAGCGGTAAACATTGTGTTGTAATCGGTCGTTCCAACATAGTGGGAATGCCTATGAGCGTTTTACTGGCAAGAAATTCTTATCCGGGAAATTGTACCGTAACGATTACACATAGCCGCACTAAAAACTTAAAAGAATTAACGTTACAAGCCGATATGATAGTTGCCGCACTGGGCAAAGCAGAATTTTTAACTGCCGATATGGTAAAGCAAGGTGCCGTTGTAATTGATGTTGGCATTACACGATTACCTTCCGATAAAACCAAAAGCGGTTTTAAACTTTTTGGCGATGTAAAATTTGATGAAGTAGCTCCTAAATGCAGCTACATAACTCCCGTACCCGGAGGTGTAGGTCCAATGACCATTATGTCATTAATAAAAAACACCCTGCAAGCCTGCAGAAATAAAGATTAATTTTTTTTACAAATGAAATTTGCAAAGTGGATTGGCGGAGCATTGGGCTGGACTTTTGGCGGCCCCATTGGAGCTTTATTTGGCTTTGCCTTAGGAGCCATTTTTGATGGAACTTCTGACACGGCAGATTCATCCGATACACAAACAAGAGGTCATAAAAAACAAACCACTGCGGGCGATTTCGGATTAAGCCTGCTCGTTCTTTCTGCTGCGGTTATGAAAGCAGATGGCAAACACTTAAAATCAGAACTGGAATTTATCAAGCAATTTTTTATTCGTCAGTTTGGCGATAGCCTGGCAAAACAACAAATTCCATATTTACAAAAGTTACTGCAAAAAGATATTCCATTGTATGAAGTGTGTATGCAAATTCGCCATCACATGCTTATTTCGCACAAACTACAACTCATTCATTATTTATTTGGAATTGCCTTAGCCGATGGTGATATTCATAAAACCGAGCTGGATGTAATTTCTCAAATTGCCAATTATCTCGGAATTTCCGAAAAAGATTTTGCATCTATCAAAGCCATGTTTATTAAAGATGTAGATGCCGATTATAAAATATTAGAAATTGAACCTACCGCCAGCAATGAAGATGTAAGAAAAGCTTACAGAAGAATGGCCATGAAATATCATCCCGATAAAGTAACACATTTGGGAGAAGAATTTCAGAAATCTGCCAAAGAAAAATTTCAGAAATTGCAGCAAGCTTACGAAAACATAAAAAAAGCACGCGGCATGAATTAAAAAAACTGCTTTAACCACTCCACTGCCTCTTCTTCTTTGGTAAATATTTTAGTAGGACGAGCCGGCTTATCAAACTTTAAAAAGAAATTACCCACTATTTTCTGAGGCAAATCGCTTATTACATAAGCCTCTGCCTTGGCATAAGGATTTGAATCAGCCTGAGCAATAAATTTTCTGGCTTCAGCCGATGGCAAGGTATATTTATCTACTTTTATTAATAAGGGTAATACTCTTCCCCCACCTGCATTTTTGCACGATTGAGCAATTGCTTTTACATCTTCTACAGAAATTTCTTCGTTTCCAAAAACATTTAACCTTAGGTAAATGTAGCTACCTAAATTAACTGTATTAATACTGTATTTATTTGTATTGGTTGACAAAATGTTAATTTCTTTTAATGGGCTGTAAACCAAAGTACATAATAAATTTTAATATTTTTATCGTAAATATATAGTATTTTATCGAAATTACAAAATGTTAAAATTTTATTAATTGTAGGATATAATAATATCCTAACTTAAATTTGCCTAAACTAAAAAATTAGCCTATGAATAAATTCTATACCTATGTAAAAAGTCTTGTACTCTCGCTTCTGATAATCGGAAGTGTTGCGGTGCATGCACAAACCTATGTAAGAACAACTTTTAATGCGCCCTTTGTTCCAATAACTATTGGTGGTGGAGCAACTGCTTCTACCGCTTCCGGAGATGGCGTTTTGCAAACCGGAATTCCTATTGGTTTTACTTTTAACTATTATGGGGTGCCATATACTAC
>CALKJP010000174.1 GCA_937995645.1 uncultured Bacteroidia bacterium | reverse complement strand
TAAGGAATAACTAATTAATTTGCATGTATAAACAAAATGTTAATAAAATAAATGCTAAGCAGAATTATTTCCCTATTTATTGTTTTAATTGCTATCTTTACCTTTGTGATGTTATGGAAATGGTTTGATGAAAAAACTGCATAAAGGTTAAAAAGCAAATATGTCTTTAATCAACAAAGAAGATTTCTCTAAAGCTACAAAGCTCGATAAATTTAAGCTAAATGCATTAACTACCCCGTTAATGAAATTGCTTAAGCTGGACAAAATTAATTCGCTTTACGATTCTAAAAAAGATTTGAAAGAGCTTGATTTTATCAATGCTATTCTTGATGAGCTCGAAATTAAATACATTATAGACGAAAAAGAGCTGAACTATATTCCAAAAGAAGGAGCTTTTATTGTATTAGCCAATCACCCTTATGGGGGTATTGATGGATTAATCTTAATGCGTATTTTTTGTACTGCCCGATCAGATTTTAAAACAATGGGGAATTTTTTACTGCAAAAAATTGAACCTATTGAAAACCTTATTATTCCTGTTAATCCTTTTGATCATGTGCAAGTAAACAAAAGCAGTTTATCAGGAATAAAAAAAACCATTGAGTATTTACAAAATGGTACCCCTATTGGAATATTTCCGGCAGGAGAAGTTTCATCATTTCAAACAGACAGCAAGCAAGTAATTGACAGGGAATGGAAACCTGCAGTTGCACGGATTATTCAAAAAGCCCAAGTTCCGGTTATACCTGTTTATTTTAGTGGAGGAAATAGCAAACTTTTTAATTTTCTTGGAATAATACATCCGGTTTTTCGCACCATAAGCATCCCAACCGAATTTATAAATAAAAAAGGGTCAGAAATAAGAGTTAGAATTGGTAAACCGATATTGCCTAAAACCTATAATGAATTTACAGAACCAGACCAATTACTTCGTTTCCTGCGCTCTAAAACATATGCCTTAGGTTCACCATTAGAAACAGAAGTAAAAAACTTTTTCAGGGTACCATTTTTACCTAAAAAAGAAGCCGAAGAAATAATACCTCCAGTTCCAATAGAACTTTTGGAAAAAGATATTAATAAATTATTAAATACTCCTAATCATTTGGTTACACAAGATGAATGCGATGTGTTTGTGGCTCCCATTAATTTAATTCCAAATGTTATAACCGAAATTGGTCGTTTACGTGAAGTAACCTTTCGGGAAGTTGGAGAAGGAACCAATAAAAGTTATGATTTAGATGAATTCGATTTATACTATCATCATCTTTTTATTTGGGACAGAGTAAATAAAAAAATTGTAGGAGCTTATCGTATAGGCAAAGGAAACAATATTTACCGTAAATTTCGTAAAAAAGGATTTTATATTAACACCTTATTCAAAATTAAAAATGGATTTGTTCCATATTTAAGAAAATCGCTAGAGCTTGGTCGATCCTTTATTGTAAAAGAGTATCAACAAAAGCCATTTTCATTATTTCTTCTATGGAAAGGTATATTAACTTTTTTACGTAAAAACACCTATTATAAATATTTAATAGGACCGGTTAGTATCAGCAACAGCTATTCAGAAACTTCAAAAGCTTTAATGGTTGAATTTTTAAAACAGCATTATTTCGACCGCAAACTCTCAAAATTTATTGTACCTCGTAAGGCTTTTGAATATGATAGTAGCAAAGTAGATACGGATGTTTTATTAAAAACACGCAAAAAAGATTTAAAAAGTTTAGACGAATTAATCTCTGAAATTGAACCTGCAGGATTTAAAGTTCCGGTTTTACTTAAAAAGTATATTAAACAAGAAGCCAAACTTTTAGGATTTAATGTAGATCCCAAATTTTCAAACGCACTGGATGGATTTATGATAATGGATTTTACCAGTGTTCCTGATGATACCATTAAAATGCTGGATAAGCACTAGCTTTTTTATTGGCAAAATCTATTTTTCACCTTATTATAAAATGTATTCTAAAACCTTAATCAACGCTTAGAGATGTAATCAAACAAAAAAACATTGTCATTAGAATTTCCAAATTCTAATGACAATGGAGTTGGTTAATAAACTAAATCCGAATTAACCCTGCCAGCCGCAAGCAATCTCTTAATATAGAATTTCTTACACTCAAAATTAATGAAAAAACTCACAAAATATTAATCATTACAAAGCAGAAAATGTCATATAACATTTTAGATTTATTAATTAATAAACAATAATAAACATATTAATTACGCTTTAAAAATCTATTATAAATTGTACTTTTACCAACTAAATTTAAAAAAATACCAAAGTAAAAGAATAAAAAATTATCAATAATAGTAAATCATTAATTCCCATTATGTCAGCTTACATTTTTACAATCTATTTAATTTTACATTTTTTAATTGGTAAATTTATTTTACACAAACTTATTAATAAAGCAGGAGGAAAAGGCTACGAAATATGGATACCTTTTATAGGCCCCTACAAAGCCATACAAATGGTAAAGCGCCCCAAATGGTGGATTGTAGTTTATTACATACCATTTATAGGATTAATTGTGTATTTAGGAATTATTGTAGAGTTTTTAAAATGCTTTGGTTATTTGCGTTTTTACCAGCATATTCTTGGCGCAGCAGCTGCACCTGTTTACTTACCTTATATTTATTACAAAGAAAATCCAAAATGGATTGGGCCTGACGAAGCTAGAAAATTTAAAAAATCAACTATCAGAGAATGGGCTGATGCACTCGCATTTGCAATAGTTGCAGCTACTTTAATCAGAGGTTTTTATCTGGAAGCATTTACCATTCCAACATCATCCATGGAAAAATCATTGTTAGTTGGCGATTATTTATTTGTGAGCAAAATGAGCTATGGAGCTAAATTCCCTAACACCCCGCTATCATTTCCTTTTGCACATCACACGTTACCACTAACCGAAAAAACACCGTCTTATCTAGAATGGATAAAACTACCCTACTTCCGACTTCCAGCACTGGAAAAAATAAAAAACAACGACATTGTAGTATTTAATTATCCTGAAGGCGACACTGTAGTTTTGCAGCATCAAGACCAAAGTTATTATCAGTTAGTAAGAGATTACGGAAGAGATTTAATTTACCAACAATTTGATGTTACTGCCCGCCCTGTAGATAAACGTGAAAATTACATTAAGCGTTGTATCGGAATTGCAGGAGATACCATAGAAATTATTGACCAAAAAGTATTTATAAACGGAAAAGATGTAGGGCTACCTGAAAAACATCAATTTTCATACAAGGTAACTACAGATGGTAATTTGTTAAGTAAAAATTTATTGGATAAATTAAATATTACAGACCCTATTTATCCTGATCCTTCAACCCCCAATACCTATCAGGTAATGCTTACCGATGAAGCCGTAAAACAATTACAAGGCTATAATTTTATAGTTAGCGTAAAACCTAATATTGCCCCGAAAGGCATTAGAGACAATCGCAGAAATCTGCATATTTTCCCAAATCATCCGGATTTTTATTGGAATGAAGATAATTTTGGTCCACTATGGATACCTAAAAAAGGAGTTTCTATTCCTTTAACAAAAGAAAATGTAATACTTTACAAACGCTGTATTACCATTTACGAAGGCAATGAGCTTAGCGAACAAAATGGTAAAGTGTACATTAATGGAGTAGAAGCAAGTGAATACACCTTTAAAATGGACTATTACTTTATGATGGGAGATAACCGCCATAACTCTGCCGATTCGCGCTTTTGGGGCTTTGTTCCTGAAGACCATGTGGTAGGAAAAGCAGTATTTATTTGGCTATCATTAGACCCTAACAAATCTTTACCTGAAAAAGTGCGCTGGAATAGATTATTTAGTTTTATCCATAAATAAAAAATAAAGAAACCTAAACCCCTAAAGCGAGTAAAAAGTTATAGCTTTTTGCTCGCTTACTTAATTATGGCTAAAAAGAAAACATATCTGCGCGAATGGATTGAAGCATTTATAACAGCTCTTATAATCGTGTTATTGCTTCGGTTGTTTGTGATAGAAGCTTTTACCATACCAACATCATCTATGGAAAAAACCATACAAGTTGGCGATTTTATAATGGTTAGCAAAATTCATTATGGTGCAAGAATACCGATAACACCACTCTCCTTTCCATTTTCGCATCAAAAAATACCTTTTACAGATAATATACCTGCCTATAGCTCCAAAATTCAACTCCCCTATTTTCGACTACCCGGAATAACCGAAATAAAAAGAAATGATATTATTGTTTTTAATTATCCACTGGAAAACGAAATTCCCATCGACCATCGTACACACTTTGTAAAACGCTGTGTTGGTATGCCCGGCGATACACTCTTAGTTGCAGAAAAATATATTATTGTAAATAACGATACTTTACCCTCTCCGGAATTAACCGAATATAATTATCATGTAAAAACCGATACAGCCGGTATTTCGCAAGAAATTTTTGAAGAATTAGAAATTTTTGATGGAGGGGCTATTTCCAATAAAGGAGATTATCGAATTGCGCTAAGCAAGGAAATGGCACAAAAATTAAAACAAAAAGAACATATTATTGATGTTATTGAATTTACGGAAAAAAAAGAAAATTATTACGATTATTTATTTCCTTATTCCGATAGTTTTCATTGGAATACCGATTTCTATGGGCCAATTTATATTCCTAAAAAAGGCGATACTATTTATTTATCATTGCAAAATATTCCCTTTTACAAAAAAATTATCAACGATTTTGAAAACAATGATCTATACATTATTAACGACAGTATTTTTATAAACAATCGTTATACAACAACCTACATCATTCAAAAAAACTATTATTTTGTAATGGGCGATAACAGACATTATTCTTCCGATTCGCGCTTTTGGGGTTTTGTTCCTGAAGACCACATAGTAGGCAAAGCATGGTTTGTATTATTTTCTGTTAATAAACATAATAGCGGATTTAGTAAAATACGTTGGAACCGTTTTTTTACATTTTTAAAATAAAAAATCGCCTTTATTAAATGTTTAATCAATTAATTTAATGGCTTTATCGTATTATATTAAAAAAATAATATATTTGCCCACTATGATTTAATTCTAATCAGTGAAATTTACCTCCAACAAATACTTTACAGTCCTTTTAATTTTATGGACTATTATATTTAGTTCGTGCAGAAAATTAACAGACGAAAAATATTTATCTGAAGGCATCATCGAATTTAAAATTGAATATCCGCAATCTGAAGAAAACAGTTTATTAGTTGGATTACTCCCCGATAAATTGAAAGTAAAATTTAAAGATGATAAAGTAGCACTTGATATGACAGGTGGCATGGGAATGTTTAGAATCATCATGATTTCTAATCCTGAAACAGAAACCGCTGCCCAAATGGTAAAAATGTTGAATAAAAAATTTGCCATAGAGTTTTCTAAAGAAGAAGTTGACAAACTTTTTGAAGGACAGTTTGAAATTAAAAACATTGAATTTATTAATGGTCAAGATTCAATAATAGCAGGATATAATTGCAAAAAAGCCATTGCACATTGTATAGTACCCAATAAAAGTTATACTATTTATTATACCGAAGATTTTAATATTAAAAATCCTAATTGGGCTAGTCCTTACAAAGAAATACAAGGTATGCTTATGGATTATCACATTAAATTATACAATATTGAGATGCACCTTACCCATCCTGTTGTAATTAAAGAAGATGTAGATGACAGTTTATTTGTACTTCCTAAAGATTATAAGATAATTAGCAAAGAAGAAATGGATAATCTATTACTTAATTTTAATTAATGCTATCTTTGCATTACATGAATTTTCAATCAATTTAATTATACAAACCATGAAAAAACTATTTTCTAAAATTACAATTGCTACTATTTTATTAATTATTATAGCATATTCAGCAGTAGCCCAATCAAAAAAAACATTCGAAGGAACAATCGTTTACAGTTTAAATTTTGACGAAGCCGGACTTGATCCTGCATCCGCATCAATGCTTCAAGGAAGAGAAATGATTGTAACTATAAAAGGTGATAAATCTAAAATGGAAATGGATATGGGAATGATGAAAACAGCTACCATTTCTGATAATAAAACAGGAACAGCGGTTACGTTAATGGATATTATGGGTCAGAAAATGGCTTTAAAAATGACAAAGGAAGAAATTGAAAAGCAACGCGCAGAAGTGAAAGAACCTACTATTAAATATACAGATGAAACGAAAGAAATAGCAGGTTATAAATGTAAAAAAGCAATAGCTGTTACAGAAGATGGAGATGAATTATCAATATTTTATACCGATGAAATTCCAAGCGGAAGCACTAGTACAAATAATCAGTTTAAAGGCTTAAATGGTTTTCCTTTAGAATATCAGGCAAATCAAAATGGCTTAAAAATGCTGGTAACAGCTAAAAGCGTTAAAGTTGGAAAAGTTGATGACAGTAAGTTTAAAATCTCAAGCGAATATAAAGAAGTTACCCAAGAGCAATTACAAAATATGTTTGGTGGTCAATAATAATTAAGGTAAATACTAAAAAAGCCCTCTCCAAAATTTTGGAGAGGGCTTTTTTCATGAAGTAAATTTTCTATTAGAGATTAATCTACTCTGTTCGAGTAATGATGAGGGCTTGCTACACGTTCCTTTTTAGCAATTGCTTCAGCCTTTGTTTTTCCAATATCGGCAGGAGAAGCAACTACATTTATTCCACATTCGGCCATAATTTTCATTTTAGCAGCAGCAGTATCATCGGCACCACCAACAATAGCACCGGCATGACCCATTCTACGCCCTGGAGGTGCTGTTTGTCCTGCAATAAAACCAACTACCGGCTTAGTACCGTTTTCTTTAATCCAGCGAGCTGCTTCAGCTTCTAAATTACCTCCAATTTCTCCAATCATTACAATACCTTCCGTTGCAGGATCTTTCATTAATAATTCAACTGCTTCACGGGTAGTGGTTCCAATAATTGGGTCTCCTCCAATACCAATGGCCGTAGAAACTCCTAAACCTGCCTTTGCAATTTGATCAGCAGCTTCATAAGTTAAGGTTCCCGATTTTGAAACAACGCCTATTTTGCCAGGTACAAAAACAAAGCCGGGCATTATACCCACCTTGGCCTCACCAGGTGTAATAACTCCAGGACAATTAGGACCGATTAAACGACAATTTTTAGTACTTATATATTCTTTAGCTATTACCATATCCTTAACAGGAATGCCTTCGGTAATACAAACTATTACTTTAATACCGGCATCAGCAGCTTCCATAATAGCATCGGCAGCAAATGCAGGAGGAACAAAAATAATAGATACATCAGCACCGGTTTTCTTTACTGCTTCTTCTACTGTATTAAATACAGGACGTTCTAAATGCATGGTACCGCCTTTACCCGGAGTAACCCCTCCTACTACATTGGTTCCATATTCAATCATTTGTCCGGCATGGAAAGTACCTTCACTTCCTGTAAAGCCTTGAACAATTACTTTTGATAATTTATTAACTAATACGCTCATCGAAAGATTTATTTAATAGTTGTTTTTGATTACAGGTTGCTAAATTAATCTTTTTAAGTTCTCATTGCAAAGCAAAAGCCTATTTTTGCATCATCACTTTATTAACAAATTGTAAAAAAATCAACTTTTTTAAGTTTTATCCGTGAATTATCAAAAGTCAGATACTATATGTGCTTTGGCAACACCAGCCGGACTGGGGGCTATTGCGGTTATTCGTCTTTCAGGAAATAAAGCTTTAGAAATTGGAGACGCTGTTTTCTTTAAAAAGAAGGCCAAAAACGGTTTTCAACTATCAAAAGCAAAATCGCATACCCTGCATTTTGGAGATATTAAAGATGGTGATAAAATTATTGATGAAGTATTGATTGCCGTTTTTAAAAATCCACACTCATATACAGGCGAAGATACACTGGAAATTTCTTGTCATGGTTCAGTATTTATTCAACAGCAAATTATAAAACTACTTATAGCAAAAGGAGCCCGCATGGCCGAACCTGGAGAATTTACTTTGCGCGCTTTTTTAAATAGCAAATTAGACCTCTCTCAAGCCGAAGCCGTGGCCGATTTAATAGCTTCCGATTCAGAAGCATCGCATCAAATGGCCATGCAACAAATGCGTGGTGGCTTTTCGAAAGATATAGCCGAACTGCGCGAAAAACTAATCAATTTTGCAGCATTAATAGAGCTGGAGTTAGATTTTTCGGAAGAAGATGTAGAATTTGCAAATCGTAATGAACTGCGTATTTTGATAGAAAATTTACGTTCGCGTATAAAAATTCTAATTGATTCCTTTTCTGCCGGAAATGTTTTTAAAAATGGTGTACCGGTAGTTATTATTGGAAAACCTAATGCCGGAAAATCTACCCTTCTTAATACTTTATTAAACGAAGACAGGGCAATTGTATCAGATATTGCAGGTACTACACGCGATACCATTGAAGAAGAGATAAATTTAAACGG
>CALKJP010000173.1 GCA_937995645.1 uncultured Bacteroidia bacterium | reverse complement strand
TTGGGGTAAAAAAAAGAGGAGAAAATTCTCCTCTTTTTTCAAATTATTTAGAAATA
Source organism: uncultured Bacteroidia bacterium (assembly GCA_937995645.1). Classification (GTDB taxonomy): domain Bacteria; phylum Bacteroidota; class Bacteroidia; order JACCXN01; family JACCXN01; genus CALKJP01. The sequence goes on along the minus strand of CALKJP010000173.1, from coordinate 27,144 downwards.
AATGCTAAAAAAGTTTATCAGTCTTTTTGGTAGAATAATTAATTTTTAGTGCCTGCACTTTTCGTAATTCTTGTTTTACATCTGTAACAATTCCCATTTTCGTTTCTTTATCAACCTTTAATGAAAATGTTAATAATGGTCGCTCTGCTTCATTTCTTGAATTTCTTTCTGTTTCAACAAAGTCTGGCAATTGTTGCAATGTTGCAAATGCATCATTTAATTGAATACGAGGCTCTGTACCAAATATTCCTTGTAAATTTTTAATTGGTTTACCAATATAAATATAACTAACCAATGATTTTCTTTCAAGTTTAGCTACTTCGGTAGCCATAGGAGTGCGAACTTCAACTTTTAAGGTAGTTTCACGCATTACCGTTGTTACCATGAAAAAAAATAAAAGCATAAAAATAATATCGGGAAGTGAAGCCGTAGAAATACCAGGTGTTCCGCCTTCGCCTTTTTTCTTAAATTTTGCCATGATGATTATCCTCCAATATTTTTAGGTTCAGCTTCTGAAATGCGTTGTGGGTATATTGCTTTTATAGCATCTGTCTTTTCTTTATCTCCTAAACGAACTAAATCATCGTATGATTTGCCAAATTTTGATAATGCTAGTTCATTTCTAAGTTCATTGTAAGCAGCTGCTAATTCATTCTGAACTCTGATGTAGGTCTCATATGAAGTACCACGGTCATTTTGTAATGATATTACTTGCTTAGATACAGGATACATTCCAAAGAAAGGTACTTCTTTCATTTCCTTTTCGGGTAAATCGGCTTTATCTAATGGATTAGCAATAAATTCTTTTGCCTTTTTACGAAGATTTCTAATATCCAACCAATCTCCTTCTACAAGTAACTGATTATTTGCGTTTACAAGAACAACAAATACGTTACGTTGCTTAATTTCCGGTGGTTTTGGCATATCAGGAGGCAATGGCGGAGGTAACATACGTTGTAAACCGGTATCTACGTCCATTGTAGTAGTTACTAGGAAGAAGATTAATAACAGGAAGGCAATATCTGCCATAGATCCTGCATTAATTTCCGGTGGTGTTCTTTTTTTTCTTGCCATGTTTATTTAAAGAAACGAGATATTTCTGAGTAAATTGCAACAATAATTGATACAAAAAACAGAATGTAAAACCCAATTAAACCTGCACTAACAATTTTTGATGTTTGGGCGGTAGCCTGCATTGCCTCCATTGCCGGAGTTACTTCGCTACCACTAATGGCATAGGATAAACCAAATACCACGGCTAAGAATCCTATTCCCATTAATGCTCCTTTCGCAGACTTTGGATTTTGAGCCATGTGTAATATTGGAAATACTACAGCAGCCAATACTCCAATGCCAAGCATAATGTAAGTAAGAACCAGTCCTATGTTAACAATAGATTCTGACATAGAGATTATTTTTTAGAAAGTTCATGTTTAACTAAAATATCTACTAAAGAGATTGAGGCATTTTCCATATCGCCTACTAAGCTATCAACTTTTGCAACTAAGTAGTTGTAGAAAATTTGTAAGATAATAGCTACGATTAGACCAAATACAGTAGTTAATAATGCCACTTTAATACCACCTGCAACAATTGCAGGAGAAATATCGCCCGCTGCTGCAATAGCATCGAATGCTCCTATCATACCAATTACTGTACCCATGAATCCTAACATCGGAGCGAGTGCAATAAATAATGATAACCAGCTTAATCCTCTTTCTAATAATCCCATCTGTACGCCTCCGTAAGAAACAACTGATTTTTCAACCATTTCAACACCTTCGTGTGAACGATCAAGACCTTGATAAAATATACTTGCAACGGGACCTTTTGTATTACGGCAAACTTCTTTGGCTGCTTCTACTCCACCTGTTTTTAATGCTTCTTCTACCTTATTTAATAGTTTAGTTGTATTGGTCGTAGCTAAATTTAAGTAAATAATTCTTTCAATAGCTATTGCTAAACCAAGAATTAAACAGATTAATACGGGTGTCATCCATTCTACACCTCCCTCAATATATTTTTCTTTTATTACCTGATGAAATGATTTGTTTGCATTTGAGTCTGCAACATCTTCGGTGCTTGCAGGGGTTTCAGGTGCAGCAGGTGTAGTAGCTTCGGTTTTGGTTTCTTCTGTTGCTGCTGCTTCTTCAGACTGTGCTTGCAGGTTTAGAGAACTTAAAGTCATTGTTCCTGCTAAGGCTAAGAATAAGAATAATTTTCTCATGTTGTGTTATGATTTAATTTAGTTTTAGGTTTACAAATTTATGGTTAAATTTTTAATTCAAAAGTTTATTTCTATAATCGCCCAAATTTGATCTGAATTAATCTATCTTTTTCATTTTTTTATTTGCAAATTTACTTCGTTCATTTCAAACCCTCCTCTACCCTTCGTTTGAGTCGTATTTTTCTCCGCATATTGATGCGGAGAGAGAGGGATTCGAACCCTCGAGACCCTTTTGGAGCCTACACACTTTCCAGGCGTGCGCCTTCGACCACTCGGCCATCTCTCCTTACTTATCGTTTTAAGTATTGGGCTGCCAAATTACAAAAAAATATCAAACTCAAAAATCGGCTTAAAAAAGATTGCGATTTTAATTTGATTATTCTGTTATTTCTCCTCTTAAAGAAACACTTAACATTTTTTTAATTTCCAATAAAGGTAAATTACTGCCCAACAAAAACATCAATTTGGCAACTGCTGCTTCTGTTGTAATGTCTTTTCCGCCTATAACGCCAATTTGATTAAATATAGCACTTGTTTCGTAGCGTCCTTGTTCAACACTACCACTATTACACTGTGTTACATTTAAAATAATCATCCCCTTTTTTATGGCATCGGCTAATAAACTAAACATTTCAGGAATAACAGGTGCATTTCCTGCTCCAAATGTTTCGATAATTAAACCTTTTAGTTCGGGTATTTTAACTATGGCTCGAATTACTTTTGTATCAATACCCGGAAATATTTTTAAAATAGCAATGTTTTTATCAAGATTTTTATGAACCAACAAAGGCTTTTCGGACACTTTTTGCATGGCCGTATAATTGTATTTAATATGAATGCCGGCTTCGGCCAATTCGGGATAATTGGCTGAACGAAACGCCTGAAAGTGTTCCGCATTAAATTTATGTGTTCTGTTTCCGCGATATAACCTGTATTCAAAATATATAGCAACTTCAGGTACAATTGGTTTGTCATTTTCTTTTGCTGCAGCAATTTCTATTGCTGTAATTAAATTTTCTTTTCCATCGGTTCTTATTTTTCCAATTGGTAATTGGGAGCCTGTAAAAATTACAGGCTTTGCTAAATTTTCGAGCATAAAACTTAAGGCTGATGCTGAAAATGCCATAGTATCGGAGCCATGTAGAATAACAAATCCATCAAAATTTGAATAATTTTCTTCTATTATCTCAGCCATTTTCACCCATTCTTTTGGCGACATATTAGAAGAATCTATTGGCTTTTCAAAGGAAATACAATCAATATCAATATTAAAACGCCTTAATTCCGGAACCTGATTAAATAGATGATTAAAGTCGAAAGGACGAAGCGAACCGGTTTCGGTATCTTCAATCATACCTATGGTTCCTCCGGTATAAATTAGCAAAACTTTAGGCTTTTGCATTGTTTTATATATTAAATAATTCTAATGTGTTTTTTGTAGTTATCTCACTCAATGTTTGAACATCGATATTTTTAATTTGTGCCAGTTTAAAAGCAATTTGTTCTAAAAATGCAGGTTCGTTTCTTTTTCCTCTGTGAGGAACAGGAGCAAGGTAGGGCGAATCTGTTTCTAATACCAAAAACTCTAATGGTATATTTTCTACTACTTTATCTAATCCGCTATTTTTAAAAGTCAACACCCCGCCTATTCCCATTTTAAATGATTTTAACGACATTATTTTTTCTGCTTCTTCAAGGCTACCAGAAAAACAATGGAATATCCCTTTTAAATCTTCACAAATATATTTTTGCACTAAATTAAAGGTATCTTCAAAAGAATTTCGGGTATGAATAATAAGGGGTAATTTAAACTCAATAGCCCATCGGATATGTTTTTCAAAAGAAATAATTTGTTCTTTTTTAAATGTGCTATCCCAGTAATAATCCAAACCGCTTTCGCCTACTCCTACAAAATGTTTTTTTCTTAACCATAATTCAATTAATGCTAATTGCTCGTTTATATTTTCATTAACTGAGCAAGGATGTAAACCCATCATTGGGAAGCATTTTCCGGGAAATTCTTTTTCCATTTGCAACATAGGCTCTATGGAATCTTCATCAATGTTAGGCAGAAAAAAATACTTTACACCATTATTAATGGCGTGTTGCATCATGCTGTTTCTATCAGCATTAAATTCTTCGGCATACAAATGGGCGTGCGAATCAGCTAAAATCATGGGTTAAAAGTACAAATTAGCTTTGTGTTGTTTTAATTTTAGGTGTAAAATTAGAAAGTTCAATTTCTTGAATTATTTTTGTAGTAGAAAAAACTTTAAAAATGAAAAATGCTCTTTTTATTCTTTTAATTATTACTTCTATATTTTCATCTTGTAAAAAATACGAAGATGATGGATTTATTTCTTTGCGAACAGCTAAGGCTCGGTTAACAGGCACATGGAAAGCCCAAAAAGCCTATGATAAAGAAGGGAAAGATGTAAGTTCTTCATTTACATCAACTAATTATCAGGTAAAATTTGATAAGGATGGAAAATTTACCGTAAGTGCAACAGTTTTTCTTTTTAATTTAGTTGCAACAGGAAAATGGGAGTTTGTAGAAAGTAAGCAATCTATAAAGATTACAATGGACCCAAACCAGTTTAATTTAGAAAATTCAACTTGGAGAATTAAGAAACTGCATGGTGGCGAATTGCATGTAACCAGTGCTGATGGCGAAATTCATTTTACTGAAGTAAAATAAATTATTAATTGATTAAATTTCTAATACTCCGCTTTTCTTCTATTGGAGATATTGTACTTACAAGTCCCGTTATTCGTTGTTTGAAACAACAAATAACAGGCTGTGAAGTGCATTTTTTTACCAAAAAAAACTTTGAAACAGTAATACAAAACAATCCTTATGTTGACAAATTATTTTTACTTGAAAATAATTTGCCAGAACTTTTAAAATTATTGCAAAAAGAAAATTACGACTATTTGATTGATTTACACCATAATCTAAGAACATGGAGAATTAAAAAAGCTTTGGGCAAAAAATCATTTAGTTTTAATAAACTGAATTTTGAAAAATGGCTGATTGTAAATTTTAAAATTAACAAGCTTCCTACTATTCATATTGTTGATAGATATTTCGAATCCGTAAAACAATTAGGGGTTAAAAACGATTATAAGGGGCTTGATTTTTTTATTGATTTAAAAAATGATGTTGCAACAACAAATTTACCTGAAAATTTTCAAAACGGATATATTGCTTATGCAATAGGAGGACAACATTATACCAAGCGAATGCCGGAAAACAAAATTATTTCTATTTGCAGAAAAATTGAATTTCCGATTATTCTTTTAGGAGGAAAAGAAGATTATACAATCGCAGAAAAAATAAGCAGTTATTGCGGCAGAGATAAAATTTACAATGCTTGCGGAAAATTCAATCTTCAACAATCAGCATCTATTGTAAAACAAGCAAAAAAAGTAATTACGCACGATACGGGCTTAATGCATATTGCAGCTTCTTTTAAAAAAGATATTATATCTATATGGGGAAATACAATTCCTGAATTTGGCATGTATCCATATATGGCAGGAGAAAATTCTAAAATTATTGAAGTAAAAAATTTGTCCTGCCGTCCTTGCTCAAAAATAGGCTTTAACAAATGTCCTAAAAAACACTTTTACTGTATGAATTTAATTGATGAGAATGATATAGTGGAGGCTTTAGATTTATAATCATTCCTTACGATTAAAAACAAATTATATAACTTCGTGGCAAATTATTTATTATGGCCAGAATACTTACAGGAATTCAAAGCACCAATGTACCCCATTTAGGAAATATTTTAGGAGCAATTTTGCCGGCAATTGAACAGTCAAAACAAGAAGGGAACGAAAGTTTTTATTTTATTGCCGATTTACATTCATTAACAACTATTAAAGATGCAGAATTTAGAAAACAAAGTGTATATGCTGTTGCTGCAACATGGTTAGCTTTTGGTTTTGATACCGAAAAAAATGTATTTTATCGCCAATCACAAATACCTGAAGTATGTGAATTAACTTGGTATTTGAATTGTTTTACACCTTTTCCAATGTTGGCAAATGCTCATTCATTTAAAGATAAATCGAGCCGACTTGCAGATGTAAACGCTGGATTATTTACTTATCCTGTGTTAATGGCTGCCGACATTTTATTGTATGATGCCAATTTTGTTCCGGTTGGAAAAGACCAATTACAACATTTGGAAATTACACGCGATATTGCCAGCGCTTTTAATCATCAGTATGGCGAAACACTGGTGTTGCCCGAAGCAAAAACAGATGAACGCGTAATGATAGTTCCGGGAATTGACGGGCAAAAAATGAGTAAATCGTATAATAATTTTATCAATATTTTTCTTCCGGAAAAAGAATTAAAAAAAGTTGTAATGAGTATTGTTACCGACAGTACACCTCTGGATAATCCTAAAAATCCTGACACTTGCAATGTTTTTAAATTATATAAACTCATTGCCAGTGAGTCTCAAATAGCTGAAATGCGCGAAAATTATTTAAAAGGAGGATTCGGCTATGGGCATGCAAAGACAGCGCTTTTAAATCTAATTCTTGAAATTTATAAAGAGCCGAGAGAAAAGTATAATTATTATATGAATAATTTAACAGAACTGGAATATGAGCTGAAAAAAGGCGAAGAAAAAGCGCGCAAAGTTGCACGCTCCGTATTATTAAGAGTAAAAAATAAATTAGGTTTTTAATATCATTCTTCAGGCGGCACTAGTAGTTTAAAGCCTTTGCCGTGTACATTTACAATTTCCAGCCGCTCATCTTGCTTTAAGTATTTCCTTAATTTGGTAATATAAACATCCATGCTTCGGGAATTAAAGTAACTGTCATTATGCCAAATGGCATTTAATGCAAAACTTCTGTCTAAAACATTGTTCATGTTTAAACATAAAAGCTTTAATAAATCAGCTTCTTTAGAGGTTAGTTTTTGAGCTTTCCCATTTATAGTTAAGGTTTGATGTGTATAATCAAACTGGTACTTCCCAATTTTAAATTCTGATTGTTGCGAATCTGAAATGCTTTTATTGCTTACTCTTCGCAAAATAGCATGTAATCGCATTAAAAGCTCTTCCATACTGAAAGGTTTAGTTATGTAATCATCTGCACCTACCGAAAAACCTTCTAATGTATCTTCTTTTTGCGAACGTGCTGTTAAAAATACAATGGGTACATGATTATTAACTGCACGTATTTCTTTTGCGGTGGTAAAACCATCTTTAACAGGCATCATTACATCCAGAATACAAATATCGAACTGTTTTTTCACAAATAAGTCAAATGCTTCTTTGCCATTAACAGCCAGTGTAGTATCAAATCCTTTTGCGTCTAAATATTGCTTTAAAAGGCTTCCTAAATTAGGATCGTCTTCGGCTAATAATACTTTTACTTTATCGCTCATAAGCTTTTATTATTTTTTTAAAATTACGTCAAATTTTGTTGATATGGAAGTTTAATGGTAAATGTACTTCCTTTGTTTAATTCACTTTCTACTGAAACCGTTCCATTATGCATTTCTACAATCGTTTTTACATAGCTTAAGCCCAAGCCAAAACCTTTTACATTATGTACATTTCCGGTTGGTACACGGTAAAAATTTTCAAAAATCTTTTTTTGATTTTCTTTTTTAATTCCAATGCCATTATCTGAAACGAATATGCTAATAAAATGCTTATCGTTTGATGTTTTGATTTGTATAATCGGGGTTTCAAGTGAATATTTGATGGCATTATCTAACAAATTATACATAACATTTGTAAGGTGGACTCTGTCTCCTTCAATTATATCATTATCCGAATCTAATTTAAGTTCAATTTTACCTCCTTTATTTTTTACATGAATTTCTACACTGGCAACTACCTGATTAATAATTTCGTGAATATGTAATGGTTTTTTAGTAATCGAAAACTCACTTTTTTCTAAAGCTGCCGATTGAAGCACTCGTTCTACTAAGGTTCCTAATCGTTTATTTTCTTTTTTAATAATATCTAAAAACATTTTATTATTTTCATCAGATACCATAGTAGGGTCTGTTAATGCTTCGCATGCAAGAGAAATGGTAGAGATTGGTGTTTTTAACTCATGGGTCATGTTATTGACAAAATCTGTTTTTACTTCTGCCATTTTTTTCTGCTGCAACAAACTATGAATAGAATACGAAAAGGTAAGAATGATAATTAATATAAATAACGCGGAAGGTAGCAAGCTTGCCCACATGGTAGAAAGTAAATATTGTGATTGATAAGGGAAGTATATAATGAGTGTATCTGATTGTAAAAATAAATCGCTTGGGAAAAGAGATACCTTAAATTTTGAATGTAGTATTTCAGCTTTATATAATATGTTTGAACAATATTCTAAATTATTGTTTGTGGTATTTAAAATAGCAAAATAATATGTTGTTTTAATTCCTTTTTTTTGCAACTCTTTATTTAAAAGAGAATCTAAAACTGTACTATCAATTCTTTCTCTTATGTTTCTTCGCCCATTATAAATGAGTTCTGTTACTATGTTATCAATAAGTCGAGATTTATTCTCAAGCAGAGTTGCTGTATCTAAAATTGGTTTTAGATTTCCACTTACACTAATATCTACTTTCTGTTTCCCGTTCTCCGAAACATAATTTTTTTCAACTTTACTATAATACTTATCTTCACCCAATTTACTTTCGGTACTATAGGTAATTTTCATTGAGGCATTACCACTTGAATCTTTTTTAAAAACTAATTTTTCTTGATAAGTCTTACTAAATTCGGGATAATCAATAAGCGGTTTATGTTCTTTAGAAGGGTTTTGGATAGTTGGAAGCATACCTGTTTGTTGTGATAATAAATAAAATGCTTCGTGAGCCTCCAATGCTTTTACAACATTATCAAGGACTTCATTAACAGCCTGATCAAAACGTTCTTCGCGTAATGCAATGGTGTTTTTAATCCAATATAACTGTATTACCATTAAGCCCAATAAGGCTATGGTAATTAATGAAATTAAGGTTTTTAAAGGAAGTTTTTTCAACTGTAATTTTAAACGTAGTACAAAGTTAGATGTTGCAAATCAAACTAAAATAGCTTAACAGAATTTAACAGGGATTAACGCTTGTTTAACAACGATTAATGAAATCTTGAACTAATTTTGTTTATCAATTGTAACTTTTGAGAATTATATGCCGTTGTAGCTGTAGTTTATGTAAAGTCTGAAATATATTTAGCTCGCTCTATCCGTGCAAAATGAAAGAGGCGTAGCGAAGAAGCCCCTGCATAGGGGCTTCTTTATTTTTATTTAAACACGAAGGTTTCTATACCGTCTGTATAGGCATATACCATGCTTGGATGCGAATCGAGGTGATAAATAGTTCCTTTTTTATCGATAGCAATAGCTCCTGCAAATCCATCAAATTCTGCTAGCTCTTTAAAGGTTTTTTCAAATGCTTGTTGCAACATCATTCCGTCACTTACACGTGTAACAATTTTTGTTGCTAAAGCAGCACTTACAATATCTTCACCAACTCCTGTGCAAGAAACTGCACAATCGTTTGTGGCATAATTACCGGCAGGTGTTGCAGAATCTGAAACTCTTCCCGGCATTTCAAAACCTTTACCTCCGGTAGATGTAGCAGCAGCCAATCGTCCTTCTTTGTCAATTGCAACACAACCTACGGTTCCTATTCTTTTTGAAGCTGATTTTTGTTCATACTCTAATCTCCGCTGTGGTATTTCAGGATTATAAAATTGAAAATTATTAGCTCTGGCAAAATTGATAGCGCCTTCACCTCCTAATACTCTATCATCATACGCCATTAATTTTTCAGCTACCCGTATTGGATTTTTAACATTTTCAATATTAATAACTCCTGCAAATTTTTTACTCACTCCATCCATTAATGAAGCACTCATGCGAATTTTACCATCGCTTTGAATTTGCGAACCTAAGCCAGCATTAAACAAATCGCAATCTTCCAGTAATGAAACCGCATAAACCACGGTTTCTATTGCAGTATGCATTTTTAGATATTCATGTGTTTTCTCCACTATATCTTTAAGTGCTTTTTGTTTAGCAACTTTAACTTCATTGGTAGTGGATGATTCGCTAAAAAAGCCTCCGTGAATAATTACTTTTTCCTGCATATAAATTTTATGATTCTGCTTTTATGCTCTTATGAATTTTTAATTTATGATGCACCATATCATAATGATCGCCATTTGACAATACATGTACTACTAAATTTTCAATAGAAATAGGCTCTCCTAAATTAACATCATAAATATTGGTATCTTTAATATTTCTGCCATCAACCAAAATAATTAATCCAGAGCCAATGGCTTCCATATCTGTTCCTTTTTTTATCAATAAACCGGTATCTTCTCCTAAGCCTACGCCCATTACTCCCGGATTTGATACCACCGCTTGAAACAAACGACCAATACGTCCTCTGTGAACAAAATGCGTATCAATAATAACATCATCAATTAATCCTAAACCACTTGTTATTTTAACTTCTCCTTTTAGCAAGGCTTCCTTTGCAGATCCTTGATATATCATATTTTTGGAAGCTGCAGCCGCACCGGCAGATGTTCCTGCAATTAAAAAATCTTCGTTTTTATATTTATCCAACAATATCTTATGAAAAGTTGTTCCGCCTAAAATAGAGGATAACCGCAACTGATCGCCCCCTGTAAAAACAATTACATTTGATTCGGATAAGCGTTTACATACATCAAAATCATTCGCCCCTTCGCGTGAATTAATATGTAAAACATCTACATTATGCGCTCCTAAATACGAAAACGCTTTTACATATTCCGCACCAACCTCTACCGGTACTTTTGAAGCAGTTGGTACAACTTCTATTCTAGATTTTTCTTTTAATGCCGACTCGGTAATGATGCGTTTTAAAATTCCTTTTTCAAAAAAATTCAGATTTTTTTCAATATCATCCTGATAATTTGTTTCTGTGAAACTTCCGGTATCAATTGCCCCACCAATTACAAACAATTTCCCTTGTGGTATCATAATTTTGGTTGATTTAAACTTTACGGCAATGATAAAAGAATTACTGTTTTAAAATTTAAATATGCCCTTTTTTCTTTCAACAACTAAATTTTAAAAAGTTGAAAAACTTGTTTTTTCTGATATGAATTATAACTTTACAAACTCGGTATGCATAGATATATACATGCCTTAAATTTTAAAATATCAACAACAATTTTTGCTCTTTATAATTTAGACAAAATCCTTAAAACTAACGATAAACTATGAAAATCCTTAAAATTCAGGCATTAAGAGGCCCAAACATTTGGAGCGTAAACAGAAAGAAATTAATTCAAATGCGTTTAGATTTAGAAGATTTGGAACAAAAGCCAACCGACAAGATTCCGGGATTTTTAGAGCGCTTAAAAACAATGTTCCCAAGCATGTATGAACATCGTTGCTCCGAAGGAAGAGAAGGCGGCTTTTTTTACCGCGTGGAAAAAGGCACCTGGATGGGGCATGTTATTGAACACATCGCACTTGAAATTCAAACGCTGGCCGGTATGGACACTGGATTTGGCCGAACCCGCGAAACAAAAGAGCCGGGAGTATATAATGTTGTTTTTAGCTATGTAGAAGAAAGTGTTGGTTTATATGCTGCCGAAGCATCTGTTCGTATTGCCGAAGCATTAATAAATGGAACAGATTATGATTTAAATGCTGATATACAAAAAATGCGCGAAATACGCGAAGAGGTTCGCTTAGGGCCAAGTACAGGAAGCATTGTAGATGAAGCCGTTGCACGTGATATCCCGTGGATTAGATTAGGAACAAACTCTCTGGTTCAATTAGGATATGGCGTAAATCAAATGCGTTTTCAGGCAACCATAACCTGTAAAACCAGTAACATTGCGGTTGATATAGCATGTAACAAAGAAGAAACAAAACGTTTATTAGATGCAGCAGCTATTCCTGTTGCAAAAGGTTCAATTTGTGTTGATGAGGAGGACTTGGAAAACACCATAAAAAAAATTGGCTACCCAATAGTAATAAAACCATTAGACGGTAATCATGGTAAAGGTGCAAGCATTAATGTAAACAATTGGGAAGATGCAGTTGCAGGATTGCACCATGCTAAAAAATATAGCCGCAGAGTTATTGTAGAGCGATTCATTAAAGGTTTTGATTTTCGAGTTTTAGTAATTGATAACAAAGTGGTAGCTGCTGCACAACGTGTTCCTGCACATGTGAAAGGAAATGGCAAAAACACCATACAAGAATTAATTGATATCGAAAACAAAGACCCACGCAGAGGTTACGGACATGAAAATGTACTTACTGAAATTACAGTTGACAGAGATACCATAGATTTATTAAACAAGAAAGGATATACCTTAGAAACCATTCCGGCAAAAGACGAAATCGTATATCTGAAATCTACCGCCAATTTGAGCACCGGAGGTACCTCCATAGATGTAACCGACTTAATGCATCCGGAAAATATTTTTCTTGCTGAACGCATATCTCGTGTTATAGGACTGGATGTATGTGGAATAGACATAATGGCACCCAACCTTACACAACCTTTAAAAGAAAACGGAGGCGTAATATTAGAAGTTAATGCAGCTCCCGGCTTCCGAATGCACCTTGCTCCAAGCGAAGGCTTACCTAGAAACGTTGCCGCTCCAGTAATAGATATGCTTTACCCTCCCGGCAAACCAAGTCGTATTCCCATTATTGCCGTAACAGGAACCAATGGAAAAACCACTACTACTCGATTAATTGCCCATATTGTAAAAAATAACGGATACAAGGTAGGCTTTACAACTTCTGATGGAATTTATGTACAAAATCACATGCTCGAAAAAGGCGACACTACAGGACCTTTGAGCGCTGAATTTATTTTAAAAGATCCAACAGTAGAATTTGCAGTACTGGAAACAGCTCGTGGCGGTATATTAAGAGCCGGATTAGGATTTAGTCGTTGCGACATCGGTGTTATAACAAATATTCAAGAAGACCATTTAGGATTAAGCGATGTTGAAACAATAGAAGATTTAGCTCGTGTAAAAAGTGTAGTAGTTCATAGCGTTAAAAATGACGGATGGGCTGTTCTTAATGCAGAAGATGAACAATGTGTAAAAATTGCAGAAACATTAAACTGCAAAGTAGCATTTTTCAGCATGAATGAAGATAACCCTATTATCAAACAACAATGCAAGGCCGGAAAAACTGTAGCTGTTTATGAAAACGGATTCATTACTATTAAAAAAGGTGAATGGAAAATACGCGTAGATAAAGCTTCTCATATCCCCCTTACAATGGAAGGACGTGCAAAATTTATGACAGCAAATGTTCTTGCAGCAACACTTGCAGCATATTTATGGGGTTTTAAAATTGAAGACATTAAATTATCGTTACAAACCTTTATTCCGGGAGCAGCTCATACTCCGGGAAGAATGAATATTTTTAATTTTAAAAAATTTAAAGTAATGATTGATTTTGCTCACAATCCGGCAGGATATTTAGGTGTAGAAGATTTTTTAAAAACAGTTAATGCAAATTATAAAATTGGAATAATTGCAGGTGTGGGCGATCGCAGAGATGAAGACATTAAAGAATGTGCTGCTATTGCTGCCCGTATGTTTAACCACATTATTATTCGTCAGGAAAAACATTTGCGAGGCAGAACCGAAGAAGAAATAATCAACTTGATTTTAGAAGGTATAAAATCATCGGGCAAAGAGGTGAGTTATGAAATAATTCCAAAAGAAACCGAAGCTATTAAACATGCCATAAGCATTGCCAAAGAAGGAACCTTTATTACTGCATTAAGCGATGTAGTAACAAATGCTATTGATATTGTACAACAATATTTAGACAAAGAAAGCGAAGAAGCAGGCACTTCTGTATAGCTCTACAAAAAGCCTCCTCATGGAGGCTTTTTATGCTGTTTTAAACATTTTTAAAACTCACATTTTCTTGTAAATCCCCCTAAACTTACGTAGGTTTGCTCAAATTTTTAAACAATCATGGAACAGCTTACAGAACAAGAAATTTTTAGAAGAAACTCCTTAGAAGAACTTAAAAAATTAGGTATTAATCCCTATCCTGCCGATTTATTTGAAATAAACGCTTCAACAAAAGATATTAAAGAAAATTACGAGCGCGATAAATTAAGCTATAAAAACATTTCCATTGCAGGACGCATAATGTCGCGGAGAATTATGGGAAATGCCTCTTTTTTTGAGCTAATGGATTCAAGCGGAAGAATACAAGTTTATATAAGACGCGATGATATTTGCCCCGAAGAAGACAAGACACTTTACAATACCGTATTTAAAAAGTTATTAGATATTGGCGATATTGTTGGTATTACCGGATATGTATTTACCACACAAGTTGGCGAAATAAGCATACACGCAACTTCATTAAAAGTATTGTGTAAAACCTTGCGTCCATTGCCCATTGTAAAGAAAGATGCAGAAGGAAATGTGTTTGATGCATTCAGCGATCCTGAATTACGTTATCGAATGCGCTATGTAGATTTAATAGTAAACGAGCATGTTAAAGAAACCTTCATCATGCGCACCAAGCTGATAAATTCTATTCGTGAGTATTTTAACAGCTTCGGCTATATGGAAGTAGAAACCCCTATTTTACAACCCATACCCGGAGGAGCTGCGGCACGCCCATTTATTACACATCATAATGCATTAGATATTCCATTGTATTTACGAATTGCAAACGAGCTTTATTTAAAGCGTTTGATAGTAGGTGGGTTTGATGGCGTATATGAATTCGCAAAAAACTTTCGAAACGAAGGAATAGACCGTACACATAATCCTGAATTTACAGGACTTGAAATTTATGTAGCCTATAAAGATTATAACTGGATGATGGAGTTTACCGAAAAAATGATAGAAAAAGTGGCTCTCGATTTACATGGCACAACCGAAGTAAAGTTGGGCGACAAAATCATTAATTTTCAAGCTCCTTTTAAACGTATTACCATGTATGATGCCATAAAAGAACATACCGGATTCGACATATCTGATATGAACGAAGAACAATTGCGCGATGTGTGTAAAAAACTAAATATTGAAACCAATGCCAGCATGGGTAAAGGGAAATTAATTGATGCTATTTTTAGCGAAAAGTGCGAAAATAATTATGTGCAGCCTACCTTTATTATTGATTACCCAATTGAAATGTCGCCACTGTGTAAGAAGCACCGTACAAAAGAAGGCTTGGTAGAGCGTTTTGAATTAATGATAAATGGAAAAGAAATTGCCAATGCATACTCAGAATTAAACGATCCAATTGACCAGCGCGCACGTTTTGAAGAACAAGTAAAACTGATGGAAAAAGGCGATGATGAAGCTATGTTTATTGATCATGACTTTTTACGCGCATTGGAATATGGCATGCCACCTACATCAGGGCTAGGAGTTGGAATAGATCGTTTAACCATGTTTATGACCAATAACCTTTCTATACAGGAGGTTCTTTTCTTCCCTCAAATGAGGCCGGAGAAATAGCTAGTGAGATGGAGGCCTCATTCATGAGCTCATTTAAAAAAATATGCTGCGAATAAATGCGCCCTGAGAAAAAATACTAGTGCTTAGGCAAAGGAGCATTCACGAACACCTTTAATAAAAAATAAAAACTCGTGAGATAAATGAGGCCGGACAAATAGAATAATAGTTTTTAATTTTTATGAAAAATAAAAATACATTTATCCAACAGTTAAGCGCCATTTTGTTGGCGCTTCATTTTTTAATTCCTGCATTTGCGCAAAATATAGATAAGAAAGCTGTTGAGCGCATAAAAAAAGATGTGTATGTATTAGCCGATGATAATATGCAAGGAAGAGAAGCCGGAACTCCTACCGAACTTCAGGCGGCACTTTATATTTCAAGTCGTTTTATACAAAACAAACTTACTCCCATAGGCACACAAAACTATTTTAAACCATTTGAATTTCGTGCAGAAACAAAATTGGGAGAAAACAATGTTTTAACATTAAACACTAAAATACTAAAACTAAATAAGGATTTTTATCCAATTTCTTATTCCTCTTCAGGCGAAGCAAATGGCAAATTAATTAAAGCAGGATTTGGAATAATAGCACCTGAATTAAACTACAACGATTATAAAGATATAGAACAACAAATAAAAGGAAACATAGCTGTAATAGAGGTTTCATCGCCCGATGGCATTCATCCACACTCAAAATTCATTGCCTATCACGATTTAGGAAAACGAATTGAAACGGCTAAAAAAAAAGGTGCTATTGCCGTTGTATTTATTAATTCAGACAAAAAAACGGAAGATCCTGAAGAAAAACTATCCAATAAATTTATAAGTGCTGATATACCGGTAATTTTTGCCAAAGGTATGGCCTACAAAATTATTATGGATGCCACAGAAGTAAATGCAAGTATTAAAACAGATATTATTCGCGAAGAACGAGTTGGCTGGAACGTGATTGGATTTTGGGACAATAAAGCAAAAAGCACCATAATAATTGGCGCTCATTACGACCATTTGGGTTGGGGAGACGAACATTCTGCTCACAGAGGAGAAAAGGCCATTCACAATGGTGCTGACGATAATGCGAGCGGTGTGGCGGCAATGATAGAAATTGCTCATCGCTTGCGAAAAAATAAAAAAGCAAAAAACAACAATTATCTATTTATTGCATTTTCGGGCGAAGAAAAAGGATTATTCGGCTCTGCCAGCTTTGTAAAAGACCCGACCATAGATTTAAGCTCAGTGAATTATATGATAAACCTCGATATGGTTGGTCGCTTAGACCCTAAAGAAAAAAAACTCAGCATAAATGCTGTTGGCACATCTCCTTTGTGGAAAGATTTATTAAACAATGTTCCAACATCAATTATTATTAAAACAAGTGAACCCGGAATCGGGCCATCAGACCATACTTCATTCTATTTGCAAAACATTCCTGTTTTACATTTTTTTAGCGGTATGCATGCCGATTATCATAAACCAAGCGATGATGCCGATAAACTAAACTATGAAGGCATAGCCGAAATTGTAGATTATATTGTAAAACTTATTGAAGCAACCGACAACAAAGGAAAAATTCCATTTTCAAAAACCAAAGAAGAAGAAAGTTCGCGCCCATCGCGAATGAAAGTTAATTTAGGTATTATGCCCGATTATATGCATACAGATAAAGGCTTACGATTAGAAGGTATTACCGAAGGAAAAGCAGCCGAAAAAGCAGGCTTGCAAAAAGGAGATATTATAATAAAAATTGGCGATAGCGAAATAAACGACATGAGCAGTTATATGAAAGCAATGGGAGGATTTAACAAAGGGGATAAAACAAATATTACAATCTTGCGTGGCAATGAAACCATAATAAAAGAAGTAGAATTTTAAATTTTACACAAAATGACACATACCAATATTGCAGTAATAGGTGGTGGTAGCTGGGCAACAGCTATTGTAAAACTTTTATTAAACAATGTAGAAAAAGTGCATTGGTTTATGCGCAATAAAGATGCGATTGATTCTATTAAAAAATTTGGACACAATCCGCACTATCTTGGCTCCATTTACTTTGATGCAAATAAATTGTATTTATCAGACGATTTAAAAGATGTTATATCAAGAGCTGACTATGTAATTCTTGCCATTCCTGCTGCATTTATAAGCGAAGCATTAAAAGGAATTACAGCAGCTGATTTTAAAAACAAAATTGTTTTTTCTGCTATTAAAGGAATTGTTCCAGAAAACAATTTAATTATGGGCGATTACCTGAAAAACTATTTTGAAATTCCTTATGAAAATATTGGTGTAATTGCCGGGCCATGCCATGCCGAAGAAGTAGCATTAGAAAAACTTTCGTACTTAACCATGGCTTGCCCCGATATTGAAAAAGCTACTTTAATGGCAAAATTATTTTCGTGCCGATATTTAAAAGCAAGTGTTTCTGATGATATTTTCGGGACAGAATATGCAGCCGTTTTAAAAAATGTATTTGCTCTTGCAAGTGGGATTTCCATTGGCTTAGGCTATGGCGACAATTACCGTGCTGTGCTCATTTCGTGCGCCATACAAGAAATTGAACGCTTTGTACAAAAAGTACATCCTATTTCGCGCGATATTAATAGTGCTGCTTATTTGGGAGATTTATTAGTAACAGCCTACTCGCAATTCAGCCGCAACCGCGCTTTTGGCATTATGATAGGCAAAGGCTATTCGGTTAAATACGCACAAATAGAAATGAATATGGTTGCAGAGGGCTATTATGCTGCAAAATGTATTCACGAAATCAATAAAATTTATCAGGTAGATATGCCGATAACCGATGCTGTTTACAACATACTTTACGAAAAAATTGCTCCTGGCATCGAAATGCAAATATTATCAGACAAGCTAAGTTGATTGTAGTAAACAATAATTAAGTACTTAATGCGTTTTTACATAAATTTGATTTTATGAAAAATGCCTTTCTAAGTATGCTGATTATGGCAATTGCATTTGCATCATGCACTACAACACGTGTTGCAAACTTAAATTCATCTAATACAAAAGTTCAGATTTTTGTAAGTATGCTTCCTGAAAAAGCTTATCAGGAAATAGCCTATATTCAGTGCGATGGAGGAATATTTAATACTCCGCAACAATTGCTTAAGGGATTAACTAAAAAAGCTGATCAGCTGAATGCCGATGCCATAATAAAACTAAAATACGATTTTCAGGGCATTTGGCCTGTTGCTTCGGCAGTAGCAATAAAGTATAAATAGCTTTTATTTATCAGAGAAAAACAAGGCCTTTAATTCTGTTGCATCATCAGGTTTCATTTTTCCCGCTAAAATAAGACTTAATTGTCTTCTGCGTAAAGCACCTTCAAAGCGCCTTTTTTCTTCTTCTGTTTCGGGAACTAAACCGGGCACCTCAATAGGACGGTTATTCTGATCTACTGCCACAAAATTATAAATAGCTTCATTGCACTTTACGCGCTTTCCGGTTACATGATCTTCAACATATACATCTACAAAAACTTCCATTGAGCTGGTAAATGCGCGCGACACTTTTGCTTCAAGCGTAACAATATCAGCAAACTTTATAGGATTACTAAACGAAACATGATTGATTGATGCCGTAACAACCACACGCTTACAATGGCGATGCGCTGATATAGCCGCTATTTCATCCATCCATGCCAGTAACTGACCCCCGAATAAATTCCCTAAGGTATTGGTATCGTTTGGTAAAACTATTTTTGTGGTAACAGCAAGCGTTTCTTTTGGAGTTTTTGTTTTCATGCAATAAGAATTTATTTACCAAATTGGTAATACTTTGCAAAGTTAGTGCTAATTTCGAAGCTAAATACAATTTATCATGGATGTATTATATATAAAAGCATTACATATTATTTTTGTAGTTACTTGGTTTGCAGGATTGTTTTACATTGTTCGACTATTTATTTATCACACAGAGGCTGAAGAAAAACCTGAACCGGAAAAAAGTATTTTAAAAAATCAATTTTCCATAATGGAAAAACGTTTGTGGTACGGTATTACCTGGCCATCTTTAGTTGGCACCTACATTTTTGGTTTTTGGATGCTGTATGAAATTCCTGCCTATTTGCACAGCAATTGGCTTTTATTGAAACTATCCTTTGTTTTTGGATTAACGCTTTATCACTTACAATGCGGAATTTTATACAAGCGTATTCAAAATAATGTTTTTAAATACTCTTCCCTTAAATTAAGAATTTGGAACGAAGTTGCAACATTGTTTTTAGTGGCTATCGTTTTTATTGTAGTTATAAAAGATACTCTTAGCTGGGTTTGGGGATTAATAGGATTGGTGCTGTTTGCAGGTTTACTAATGCTTGCAATTCAGATTTATCGTAAAAAAAGGAAACAGTAGGCAGTTGGCAAATGCAGTAGGCAGTAGGCAAATGAGATGAAAGACAAATGAAATTTATGATTTACGAAATAAGATTTTTGATTTTTAGAATTTAATGCTTAGGATTTAGAATTTTCAAATCCGCAATCTGCAATTTTTAAATTCTATAAAAACAATTACTCTCAATAAATTCTATTAATCTATATTCATCTTAATTCGCCATAATCCAAGCTGCTGAAGTTTCTTTGGATTTAATTGCAATCAATTCGGCTCTTGCTTCTTCTTTTATATTATAAACGCCATAAGCTACGCGGAATAATCCGTCTTTTTTTTCTAATAAAATTGCATTGTATCCTTTGCTTTGAAGTTTAGCCAAAAATTTTTGCGCATTTGCTTCTTCCTGAAAACATCCGCCAATAATATAGAACGAGCCTGATTTAAAACTTTCAACTGCCTGTGCTGTAACAGGAGCGGGCTTAGTTTTTACAGGTTTAATTTCTTCTTTCTTTTCTTCAACTATTACATTCGATGTTTCAACATTGTTTTCTACTACCTCTGCAACATCTTCTTTCACAATCAAATTTAACTCTTCATCAGCAATTTCTTCTTCTGTATAATTCCACTTTGCTGTTCTTGGCATGTAAGCGCCCTTATTAACTCCTAAGGAAACATTAGTTTCATTGTTATTTGGTAATACAGAGGCTAATTGATTAGTCGATTCGTTCAGCAAATTAGTTTTTAACGGAAGCCAAACAGCTAAAAATGCCACAGGCAATGAAGCTATTGCCGGCCAATATTTTCTAAGCGGAGTTTTAGTTTTAACTTGAGCTACAGTTGGGCGATCTTTAAAGGCTTTTAACTCTTTATCTCGCAAAATAGCCTGCGATTGAAAACTGCTTAATCCGTATGAAGAAAGTAAATAGTTAATGGTTTTGTCAGGTATAAACTGAATGTTTTTTTCAGCATCTAACTGAAAAGTTCCTACTGATTTAATCTCAACTTTTTGACCTTTTTCAATTTTTGATTTTAATTCTCCCGCATAACGATGCAAATTGTCTAATGCCGCAATGTAAGTTATTCCTTCTTCGCGAGCTATGTAATTAGCCAGCACACCGTCATTTAAATACAAATTTTTATTAAACACCAATTGCTTATATGGTGCATAAAATACGTGCTTAACAGGATGTACATAGGCTGGGGAATAATTGCCGATAATTCCGCCAAATCCGGGAATTATTACACAATCGTGCGTATATAATAAATCAGAAATATGTTTTTCGATATTCATAGTAGGGTGCTATTGTAAAGTTACGAAGTTACAAAAACCTTAGCTTTTGGGCAAAGTTTTTAAATCATCTTTCGTATCAACAGAATAGCTCTCAAGATTGGTTACAGAGGTATAAATATTATAGCCGTTTTCTATCCAGCGCAGTTGCTCCAATGCCTCCGCTTTTTCGAGCGATGATATGGGTAGTTTTACAATTTCAAGCAAAGACTTTCTTTTGTATCCATAAATACCTATGTGCTTATAAAATGTATGATGATTAAGCCATTCTTTTTGCTCCACATCTCTTAAAAAAGGGATTGTTTGTCGGCTAAAATATAAAGCTCTGTTATTGTTACCAATAACCACTTTGGGTTTATTTATATTAAATAACTCTTCACAATCGCTAATTTGTTTTACTAATGTGGCGATTTCAACTTCATGTTTTTGCAGCAAAAGTGCTACCTCGTCAATCTGTTCAGGGTGAATATATGGCTCATCGCCCTGAATGTTAATATACGCATCTGCAATGATTTTTTCAGCCACTTCAGCACAACGTTCCGTACCGCTTTGATGATACGAAGCTGTCATTAACACTTCTCCACCAAATGCAATTACGTGATTATAAATACGCTCATCATCCGTTGCTACTACTACCCTATTTAACAGTTTTGATTTTTTTGACTGTTCATACACACGCTGAATCATTGTTTTACCATCAATCAAAACCAAAGGCTTTCCTGGAAAACGTGTAGAAGCATATCGGGCGGGAATAATTCCGGTTATTTGTATCATAAAAATTAAATTTTACTACGAAAATAAATTTTCCTTTTTAAATATATGATATATTTAGCGAATATGTTTTAACTTGGCGATTCATCTTGTAAAAAGATATTCATGCGATTTCTCATTTTACTTTTACTATTATCTCAGCTTCCGGTTTCGTATGCACAGCACCTAAGCTGCAAGGATGTTGTTGATCGCATGATTAAGGCTATTGACGAAACCAAAACACTCAGTTTTAATTTTAAGCAACTGGCAAGAGTAAACAATAGCATAAAAAAATCTGAAATAAATGCCCGAATTCAGGTAAACCCAAGAAAAATATATATCCACATGGTATATCCTAAAGAAAGAATTGAACTATTATATAATGCAGAAAAAGGGGACAAAGTTTTAGTAAAACCAAATTCCTTTCCTTTTATATCCATTGAACTCGACCCTTACAGTAATCTGCTAAGAGAAGATAACCATCATACTATATTTGAATTAGGCTATACCTTTATGGGCTCTGTAATAAAACAAGCAGTAACTATGGCAGGAAAAGATTTTGATAAGTATTTTGAATGTAAAGGAACCGTAAATTTTGAAGGAAGAGATTGCCATGCTGTTGTAATAACTTTTGACGAATTTAAGTTTATAGATTACACTGTAAAACCTGGAGAAAACCTAAGAAAAATAGCACAGGAGAAAAAAATTAGCGATTTTATGATTTTAGAAAATAATCCCAAAATCAAAGATTTTAATGATGTTAAGCCCGGACAGGTAATAAAAATACCCAATGGCTATGCTAAAAAAACTATTCTATACATTGATAAAGAGCATTACCTCCCTTTAATGATGGCTATGTTTGATGACAAAGGGCTTTATGAACGCTTTGAATACCGTAATCTTGAGATAAATCCTAAATTTCCCGAAACCGAGTTTACCAGAAATCATAAAGATTACGGTTTTTAATTTGTGTTTTTTAGCATTTAATTTATTCTTTGCCTTTGATTTTGAAGATATTAAAATTTTTATACCTTTGTTTAAACATCAAAACCTAATTTAAATGAAAATAGAAGAAGCAATCAACCTTAAAAAGTTCAGAAGTGAACAACAAAAGGCAATTTTAAATCTTTACTATACCGTTTCATGGATAGAAAAGGAACAAAAAAAGTTTTTCAAAAAGCACAATGTAACTATGCAACAGTACAACGTGCTGAATATTTTAAAATCTGTTCAGCCTGAAAAAATAAGCACCTCTGCTATAAAAAAGCGCTTAACCGACAGCAATCCGGATGTATCGCGCATGGTTGACCGTTTAGAAGATTTAAAGTTGGTAACGAAAAAAGCTAACAAAACCGATAAACGTTTAATCGAAGTAACTATAACTGCTAAAGGATTACAATTAGTAGATAAGATTAACAAAAATATAGCTAAGTTGGATGAAGTTTTAAAACTTGGGGGAAAAGACGCAAAAGAATTAAACCGCTTGTTAGATAAGGCAAGAGGTGGTAAATAAGCATAAATTTTTTTAAAATTAAAAGCCCTCCCCAAATATTTGGGGAGGGCTTTTAATTTTTGATTATTCTCCTTTGATAATATTAATCGTTTCTGATTTTTCTTTGTTTATTAATTGCAGGTTATAAACGCCTGCTGCTAATTTTTGCTTTAAAGCAATACAATGCATTTGCATTCCTGAATTACCGTAATTCAATTGCTCTGTTAATATCAAGCTGCCTTTTGTGTCAAATAATCTAACTTCGTTAATAGCAAATTTAGCTGCATCAAATTGAATGAAAATATGGTTATGCACCGGATTGGGGAAAACCGTAAAACCTTTGTTTTCTACATTTTCAAATATGGATAAAGGAGCTAATACTCTTTGTCCGTTTGATGTTGCAACATTAGATAATAAGCCTGCACCGTTTTCAGCTCTTACATTGGTATAATATACCGTATTGGGAGTTAAAGTTAAAGCCGAAGCGGTGTGAGTTGTATTTGTTCCTACATCTGTCCAGCCTAATACATCGGTAGCTCCTGCGCTTGTGCCAATACTTATCCAATACTTAACTACTCCTGAATTAGGGTCGTTTGAAGTTGTCCAGTTGGCAGAAAGTGTATTGGTGGTATATACGGTATCAATATCTGATGTTGTACCATCGTTTATAGTTGCAATAGTTGTAGGGATTGTCCAATCAATATTTACCGGTAAAATAAATTCGTTGGATAAATTAAATGCCGAATCAACAGCAATTGAATGAATATTGCAAGAAGGTGTTGAAGGATTTGGATTTTGAAAACGTACATCTTCTGCTGTAGTTCCAATTGTTATATTGGTTTGGGCTAAACGAGTTCTAAAAACACGTAGGCTATCTATAGATAAAACACTGTTTCCGCTTCTAAATGAAATATAATCTCCATTAGAGAAAGGGAAATCATCTTTCCATTCGCCTACCAATTTTCCATCGCGATACACAAATGTTTCTCCTGTAATTCTATCATATACTACCGTTACATCATACCATTGCCCTGCTACAGTTGTTAGTGGAATTACTTTTTCTTGGCTTAAAGTATCTCCTGATACTTTATAAAACTCTAATGTACCAAGATCAACTCTAAACCATACAAAATACGAATTTCCACGATTAGGTAAAGTAGGATTTGAACAGAAATAATGGAAACCGCCTCTGCGATTATTTCCGGTACCATCTATACGCATCTTAAATTTATACATATAGCGATTTGATAAATTTTGTTTTAATGGCGCCCAGATATTCGTATTGTTTACGGCATTATCGGTTTGTTGTAATACGCCATTATTGATAGTCCATGTTCCTGTTTGAGGAGTCCAATCGCTATGAATAGCATCAAAATTATCGTAAAAGAAGCCTCGCTGATGGTTAGCTCTGCGTTCTGTACCATTGAAATCATTAACGGAATAAAATCTGCGTGCAATATTACTTCCGTTTGCATTATCTGCATCGGTATAGCTTGCCTGAAAATCTGCTGTTTGCCAGTTGCCATTAACTGTTGCGCTTGTTGTTGGAGCTGTCCAATCTATAAAAATATTTTTTGCATTTTGAGCCGACCAGTTATTGGCTACATCTTTTGTTATGGTATTAATGCGACATGCTTCTTGTGTATTAACAGGGCTTTCTATGCGTACATCTTTATTGGCATTTGGACCAACGGTAATAAAGGCTCTGTTTGTTCTACCCAAGCGAACTTTTAAATCATCAAATCTAACATCGGAATCTCCATTTCTAAATGAGATAAATGCCCCGCTTTGTAATGGATTAGCATCGGTATATGTGGCAATTAAAGCATTATTCATAAATACTTCTATTCTGCCGTTTGATGGATTGTAAGTAACTTTACAATCAAACCATTGATTTACGGGAACAGTTATTGTTGTATTTGTAGCAACAATTGATAACACATCGTTAGTTACTTTATATAATTCAAATTTATTGGGACTATCAGCTCTCCACCATGCCAGATAAGAATTTCCTCTATTTGGCAAGGTTGGATTATCAACAAAAAAATGTAATCCACAACGTCTATTAGTTCCGGTACCACTAATATAGGCTTGCCATTGATACAAATAGGAATTTTGATTATTTTGAGATAAGCCGGTATATATATTTGAATTGCCAACAGATTGGTCAGATTGATTAAGTGCTCCACTATTGATAGACCAGTTTCCGGCATTTTGTGTCCAACTACTATGGATGGTAGAATTAAAATTATCATTAAAAAAACCATTTTGTGTATTTGCACGCCATTCGTTGTTTGCAAACTCCAATACTTGATAATAACTTTGATGAATTCCTGAACCTCCCGGATTGTCTATATCATCAAATTCTGCCCAAAAATCGTTTGAACGCCAATCGTAAGGCACATTAGTAGCAGTAGTTGGAGCTATAATATCTAAATTTTGATTATTACATGCATTTATAGAATCACTAATTGCCTGACGAATACTTGGCATTCGCGAAATCATATCAGTACCCGGGCAAGAAGTTTGCCCAATAGCATTATGATAAGTAAAGCGTGGCTGTATTTGCCATCCATATGATTGAGTTTGCATACCAGCACTTCCCAGCGGATTTATAGCTTTGTAATCGAACCACCAAGCCATAAGTTGATGTAATTTTGTTAATTGTGCTGTTGTAGCAATACTTACATCTAAATTGCCTAAAAAGTTAATTCCGATAGATCCGCTGTTGGCATTTCCTGCATGAGCCCCTTTAACATCTTGATTAGGAAGATTGGGATTTCTTCTGCCTTGATAAAAATTTCCATATTTATCAATTAAATAGTTATATCCAATATCTACCCAACCCAATGAATTCACATGATAGTTCCAATACGAACGTACAACATCTTGACCATTAGTATAAGTATTTGGAGATGCTCCATGATGCATTACAACATGTGTGGGATTTATATATGTAACCGTATAGGCGGCATTTACACTACTACAAGGAGCTGCGCCTCCACACCATGAACTGCGAGGAATAATTGCTGGAAAAGCCGGACAATTTGCTGCACTTTTTATCTCTACCGCATCATCTCTTAAGCCTTCACCTTTACGGTCTGAGTCTGCATTGCCATCAAACACGTCTATTACTATTTTTTTGGCAAATACAGGAAGTGTAATTTTTATTTCCATAGCAGTATGGTTAGTTGCATCGTAAGTAAACAATGCATCCGTCCAGTACATCTCAGTAGGAGTTTCTTCGGGGGTAAAATCCGCTTCGGCATCAATCCATTGTGTCCATATCCCATCAGGTGAAAGGGTTCTGTATTTAAAATTTAAAGCCTCTTTAGATGATGGATTTGCAGTTACATCCCAGCCCATTCCAAAACATGAAAAACTGTTTTGTGGCGAAAGCAAAATAGTATGCTCGTTATTAGCCGTTACATTTTGAAATAGAAAACGCTGTGCATTAACTCCTCGTTTGGCTGTTTGGTCTTCAACCTGCGATGGAGTAAGTAATGAAAGGCTTTG
>CALKJP010000172.1 GCA_937995645.1 uncultured Bacteroidia bacterium | reverse complement strand
TTTTTAGATTATTTTGAAGGTAATTTAAGTCCTGAGCAATCTGAGCAATTATTCCGATTTTTAGAAGAAAACCCTCAATATCAGGAGGTTTTTAATGAATATGAAAAAATTACGCTTGAACCGGAAAATTTAAGTTTTAATGTTCAAACATTATTTAAAGATATCTCCGTTGAATTAGCAAATGAAATGTCAGGAAGTGATTATGTGGCAATTGCCTATACAGAAAATATTTTAAATGATACTGATAAAGGCCAAATCGCTAATTTAATTCAGCAAGAAAAGACTTTTAGAGATACGGTTGAACTATATTCTCAGCTAAAATTAAAGCCGAATATGGCTATTGTTTTTGAAGAAAAGAATAAACTGAAAAAACCGATTGTAATTCCATTTGTAAGAATTAGAGTAGCGTATAAATATATTGTTTCTGCTGCTGCTGTTGTTTTATTTGCTTTAACCTTGTGGAACTATCTGCCTCAGAAAGCAAACAAAAACATTATTGGTTTGGCAGTTCCTTCAAAAAGACCAATAATGAAATTTAAGTCTAAAGATCACAGCAAAGAAATATTTAAAATGCCCACAAACGCTCAAAAGGTAAAAAATTTAACCATAAATCAAAATTATTTTCAATATAAAAATGTTCAAACATCAAAATATCTCGAAAAAATTGAAAATAAAGAACTAGAAATAGCTGAAAATATTAATAAAGAAATTTTAAAAGAGCAAAATATCGAAGAAACAGGTATTGAAAACATTATAGAAAAACCAATAAAATCAATAAATATACCCGATAATAATGTTAAAACATTAAATGAAGAAAAATATGTAAAACCAGAAAATTTAATTCTTTCAAAGTTACTAAAAAAAGACCCGAAGGTTTTAATAAACAATGAATATTCTAAAAAATCAAATTTCTGGAATACGCTTGATATTGTAAGCAGGATATACAGCAATGTAACCGAAAGAAAAGTAAAAATTAAAAAATTTGATAAAGAAGATAATACTACGGTATTTGCTTTAATTACCGATAAATTTGAGATTTCTTACACGGGTTCAAAAAAATAATTTATGGCTGTAACTTTTGAGTTTTACAGTTCGTCTTATGCACAATTCTGAATAAAAGATAATTAAAAACTAAAAATAGATTTATGAAAAAATTATTTGTAATACCGTTGATTATTCTTTCAATATCGCTGTTTGCACAAACAGATAAAGAGCAGAAAAAAAAAATAGAAAGAAACTTATCATCATTTAATTCAATTGAAGTAGGTGAAAATATTTCTTTTGAAATTAAAAATGGAACTGCTTCTATACTACAAATGGAAGTTACAGAAGGTTTTGAAGAATACATAAAATCAGAATTAGAGGGTACTGTTTTAAAAATTTCGAGCGATAAACGCATGAAACAGCCTAAGCATTTAAAATTAAGCATCATTTCTCCTGAAATTACTTCTATAAAATTATTTGGTGCAGCAGAGATGAAATGTATAGACACGCTTAGAGCTGAAAATTTAGAAGTAAAATTGTCGGGTGCGGCTAACGCCAATCTTATACTTTCCGTAAAAAATTTAAAATCAGAAATATCCGGAGCGGGTAATTTTATAGCATCCGGTTATGCCACAAATCATGTTTCAATTATTTCGGGAGCGGGCGATTTAAAAGCCTTTGGTCTTGTTTCGGAAAAAGTAAATTTAACAGTTACAGGAGCAGGAGATGCTCAGGTAAATGCCAGTAAAGAATTACAGGTAAAAGCAAGTGGAGCTGGAGATGTAATTTATATAAACGAGCCGGAAAATTTAATTGCAGAGGTATCAGGAGCGGGTGAAGTGCGTAAAAAATCAGAATCTTCACTTGAGCAAAATTCAGATACAACCCGCTTGCGTTTGGGAGATATAAAGATTATAATTATTGATGAGTCTAAAATAAAAGACAGCAAAAAGGAAAATGAGAAAGAGTATTCGTCTGATAAACAGGTAAAGAAAAAGAAACATCAAAAAATTGGACATTGGGCAGGATTAGATTTGGGCGTGAATGCTTTTATGACCTATGATAATTCCTTTAAGATGGCACCATTTAATCAACATTTAGAATTAGACATGTTGAGAAGCAACAACTTTGCTTTTAATTTTGCACAATGGGAATTGCCAATAATAAAAAATCATTTTAGCCTTGTTAGTGGCTTAGGGCTTGAGTGGCAGAAGTATGCTTTTAAAAATAATACCACCATACTGCCTGATAAAAACCAGCATATTGGATTTATTGATTCCTTAACATCATATAACAAATCACTTTTTAAAACCTCATGGATAAACGCTCCTTTATTGATTGCTTTTAACAGTAATAAAAAAGAAGAAAAATCTTTTCATATAGCAGCCGGAGTGGTATTTGGTTATAACTACACCCAAAAAACAAAAACACGTTATACCGTTGCCGGAAATGAGTTTAAAAATAAAATAAGAGGAGATTATGCCTTAGACCCATTTAAGTATGCCGCAACAGTTCGTATTGGATATGGCAAGTTTAATATGTTTGCAGCCTATCAATTAAATCAAATGTTTAAAAAGGGTGCCGGGCCTGAATTATTTCCTGTAACTGCCGGTATAACTTTAATAGGCTTTTAAACAGAATTTGTTATGTTTAAATTAAAAACTTAAGTAGTTCTTACAAAACATTATTATTACAATTGTAGAGAAAAATCGTAAAAATTTTTTCTATGTCAAAGTTAATTTTTCATCCATGAGATCCATGATTATTTATTTTTTTAGCAGGGCCTTACAAATTTTTTCAATCACCCACCGGGCAGCTAATTTAGTGTCAGCTCCGCATACATCCGTTTGAATTTAGCATTTTCCTCTTACAGCGCTTTTTGCTTTTTAGTTCGCCGGCTTGCATGTATCCATAGCGCTGAAGCCATTTGTAAAACGCGGCCTTGCTTATCCCGTATTCTCGTCTTCTGCTGTTTTGCTCATATCAAATTCTTTGAGTATGCGGGCAACTTGAACGTGTGTAAATCGGCTTTTTTCATAATGTATTACAGTTTAAAGTTATTTCTTTTTATCTACTTTTAAACTGTATTATTTTTGAGGGAATTTACTTCCGCAATTATGCCAAGCGCAAAAAAGTTTTTGGTTTAGCATGTGTGTAGGTAAAGCCGTTCTTATAATTTTGCGAAGCATTTCTTTTTCGTTCGATGTTAAACCAAAGGATGATGAATGATAAAAAATCAGCATATTGTTAACGTGGCATGAGCAAAATTATTAATGCTCCTGCTATACAAACACTCGAACCAATAATGTCCCATTTGTCTGGTATGCGCAGTTCTACTAAGTATAACCAGAAAATTGAACTTGCAATATAAATTCCGCCATAAATAGCATAAGCTCGTCCTGCAAATTCGGCTTGAACTTTTGTTAATAAAAAAGCGAATAAAACTAATGAAATAAAACCGGGAATTAACCAATACACAGATTTGTTTAGTCGGATATATGACCAAAAGGTAAAACATCCAAAGATTTCAAAAAATGCTGCTGATATAAATAGTACAATATCTTTCATTTTTGTTCTTAATAATTTCAACAACAATTTTTTCCTAATTGAACAGACGGACATTTAACTGTTCCGTAACTACAATATACACAACAATTTCCTTGTATGGGTTTTAACAGTGCTTTGCATTTCTCACATTCATAAATATATACACAAGCGTCAGTAGGCATAAATTCAGTTTTTTTGTATCTGCAAATTGGGCAAGTTAATGTTGATTTTGTTTCAACTGATTGCCCGTTATAAATTGTACAGGTGCTGCAAGTTCCGGTCGCTTTGTTTCGTTTATAATTCCAAACAGTTGCAATAAGAATTCCAAACATACCGACATAAAGAAAATATGTCCAATAGTCGCTTTTGTTAAAGTAATAGGCGTAAAAAATTAAAAATCCACTTAGAATAGCCATCATCAATGGATATAAGTATCTATGCCTGCGATATGAAATATAAAATCCGAAAATAGATATTAAAACTAATGCTTGAAAAATCCACATTGTCCAACTGCCAAAAAGTTCAAAACCGGCAAGACCAAGCGTAGATGCGGCAAATGCAAAAAGAGGGAAACAACAAGGAGAAAATAATGCAGTCAAAAAAAGTCCTGCTGTTCCAAATTTATCTATGTTATTTGTTATTTTCATAGATGTCAATTTATATCTTATCATAAAAAGTTTATACATTTTTAATCTAACTACAATTTTACTGAAAATAGTTAATCCTTAATATGGATAACAGTTAAATGTTTATATTATATAATAATATTTTCTTTTTTTGTTCTAATATCATTTTGTTGATGTTTTAAGTGTTAAGCTATTTTATGAAGAGATAAATTTCTTAGCAGACTTTTCTTACTCTTTTATATGGAGTTTTTGAAAGCTTTATGAAGAAATACAGAAATTGTAAAGGATAAATTAAATGCGTAAAACACAAAGGGCTGCATTCAAGAGCAGTTTTTTTTAGATTTCAATATATTCAATGTGTTAATACAACAATCAATATTTATTTACTGATAATTTTAAATTCAACACGTCTGTTTTCCTGACGTCCTTCTTCTGTATCGTTAGTTGCTATAGGCTGAGATTTACCATAACCTTTAAAAGTTAAACGCTCCTTAGCTATTCCATTCTGAACTAAATATTCAACCACTGCTTTGGCTCGATTTTCAGATAATTTAAGATTATATTCATCAGAAGATACATTATCGGTATGTCCTGAAATTTCAATTTTAATAGAAGCGTTTTCTTCCATCACTCTTTTTAGTTTATTTAACTCATTAATAGACTCAGGACGTAGTGTTGCCTTCCCAAAATCAAAGAAAATGTTTCTTAATACAACCTTTGTTCCAACATCGGCTTTATTGAGCAATATATTTTTTTTGACTTCTTTATAGGAAGCTGTATCTGATAAAGTAAAATTTTCGGAGTGAAACAGATATCCTTCTGCACTCACATTAATTCCATAATTTTTTCCGGATGGAAGCGATACTAAGTATCGTCCGGTTTCGCTATTAGAGTTAAAAGTGGCAATTACTTCGTTTTTTTCGTTATCAATAATTTCTATTTTTGCTTCTAAAGGTTGTTTAGTTTGAGCATCTTTAACTGTACCTTTTAAAATAGTAACAAGCGGTTGTAAATCGGCTTCCTTTTTAAGTGGAATAAAATTAATTTCATAAATATTTTGTTTGCCTCCATCTTTGGCTGAAGAATAATACGCTTTTTTACCACTTGCATCGAGCACAAAAAACAAATCATCGCCTTCGGTATTAATGGGTGTACCAAGATTTTGAGGCTTTGACCATTTAGTTCCGTCAAATGTTGACTTATAAATATCGTACCCCCCCATTGACTTATGTCCTTTAGAAGAAAAAAATAATGTTTTTCCATCAGGATGAATAAACACGGCTTCTTCATCTTGCATGGTATTAATAATTTTTCCAAGATTTTCTGCTGGTCCCCATTTATTGTCTTTTCCTAAAGTAGATTTCCAAATATCTCTTCCTCCTAATCCGCCTTTACGTTCGCTTACAAAGTAAATGGTTTTACCATCTGGTGAAATACTTGCCGAGGATTCATGAAATTCGGTATTTATTTCTTTACCAATAGATACTGCATCTGTCCATTTTTTACCTTTTAATACGGTTTCAAAAATATCTCCTTGTTTTACATCAAAGCCTTGATAAATAAGTAATCTCTGACCATCATTTGAAATGGCAATATTTGACACATTGATATTTGGCAAATTGATATTATCGGGTAGAGGTTCTGCTTTATTCCATTTTTTTGTTTCAAAGTCATAATTTGAAACATAGATACGTTCTTTTCCTTCTTGATTTTTCTTTTTTTCTTTTTCTGTAAATGGGCGTGTTGATGTAAAAAACATTTGAGAACCATCTGCTGTAATTACCGGTGCAAAATCATCAAAATCGCTGTTAATCGATTCGTCTAACTTAAATATTTCTACCTTAACCGAGTCGTTTTCTGTAGTTGCTTTTTTTATAGATTTTGTTTGTGCTAAAAGTAAAATTGGTGTATGTAATAAAAGGATTAATGTTATAACACGCATTTTTAAAAAATTTATTGATTAAATTCTTGAACGAGATCCTCCTCCAAATGGGCTTGGGCTAACAAAACGTAAAAATAATTCAAATCCACCTTTGCGCTTTGATACTTCTTTTAAACTAGAGGTGTTTAAATCATAGGCTACTCCTAAGGCATAGTTTTGCCATTCGAACATCCCTTTGATAATTACAGCATCTTTGTTTCGGTAAAATACACCGGCAGATATTGCTGATGCTTCTTTAAGATTAGTAAATTTAGATGCTTCACTGGTCATATATTTTACATACGAACCCATTAAAATTTCTTGTGATGTTCCCTGGCGATTAAAATATATGCCCGGCATTGCCGATAGGCGGGTATTAGGTATTCCGATTATTGCATTAGCAAATGCAGAAATACGCATGTATAATTTTTCGCTTGGCGCATCAACAAATGAATATTTTGGTTGATTTAAATGATATGCGGCAACTCCGGCATTGATATTCATTTGGTCGTTTCCGGTCATATAACGTTCACTTTTTTTATAGGTATAAACAATGCCCATTCCTGCGTCTAAATGCCCAAAATTTTGAGAATTAAAATTTTCTCCGCTGGGTAATGAGGCATTGTATTGTAAGCCATCATACTGGCTTGCCCATTTACCTGCTGCAGGATTTATCCCTCTTTGACCAAAACCTCCGTATAAGGCGCCTCCAATGGTGCTGTTTTGGTCAATAAGTATGTGATAAGCTCCTGTTAAAGATATATTGGTGGTAGTCATTTTTACATCTCCGGCTTGATCGTTAAATACGTTTAATCCTGCTGCAAAAAAGCCTTTTTTAGCTTTTTTTCTATTTAGTCTCATATCATATGATGCTCCTATTGTTTTATAAGGAACGGCAACGCTTTGCCATTGACTTTTGTAATTGGCAATTGCCTGCATATCAAAATTAGCCCCTGCCAAAGCCGGATTTAGATTAAGGGGAGAAAAAGGAATTTGTGAAAAATGTATGTCTTGTGCAATTACACTTTTAATTGCCAAACTTGCCATTATTGCAAATGAACTTTTTAGTATCTTATTTTTCATAGCTATAAAATTAAAAATTTTTTATCGGGTTATTGTAAAATTTCCTTGTTGCTCAACAATTGCTCCATTAAAGAGTATTGCTTTTAGTTTATAAACATAAACTCCTGTGTTCATTAGTTTTCCTTTGTAGGTTCCATCCCAACAGGCTTTTGGATCGCTTGTTTCGAATAATTTTTCTCCCCAGCGACTGTAAACAGCCCATTGAATAGAACCGATACAATTTCCTAAAACACATTGTAAATCATTTAAACCATCGTTATTGGGAGAAAAAATTGTAGGAAAAAATACATCACCGCATTTTAAATCAACTGTTATTAAAACACTGTCTGTGCCTGTACATCCACTTGCATCTGTTACTGTAACATAATAAACCGTAGTATTAGTAGGAGATGCATATGGATTAGAGCAGTTAATACAACTTAAGCCTGTTGATGGAGACCATGAATAGGTATATCCAGTCTGTGCATTTACAACTAACTTTATTGAATCTCCCTGAATAATAGTAGCAGATGTTGGGGTAATATCTACATTTAAATTACCTGTAACGGGCACTGTAACGGTTCCGTTATAATTGCAATTGTTAGCATCGGTAATTGTAAGGGTATATATTCCGCTTGCTAAATTTGTAATATTTGTTCCACTTAAATTTCCCGGATTTAATTGAAACGTATAAGGGCCAACGCCTCCTGTTGCATTTAAGCTGATTGCTCCATCGTTATTTCCGCAAGTAGCAGGTGTTATAGTGGCATTTGGCACAATTGCATTAGGTTGAGTTATAGTAAAACTTTGGGAAGAAACACATCCTAAATTATCGGTAACCGTTACGGTATAAGTTCCTGCATTAAGATTTGAAGCAGTAACAGAATTACCTCCTATTGGTGTCCAAGAATAGGAATAAGGTGGATTAGCACCACTTGCTGATATTGTAATACTGCCATCAGAACCTCCGTTGCATGAAACATTATTTAGTGTTACAACATTAATTGTGGGTCCTCCAATACTTGAAATGAATACATTTGCTGTATCTTGACATCCGTTTTGGTCAGTTACTGTTACTACATAAGCCCCTGCTGCTAATCCTGAAGCAGAAGCTGCGCTACCTCCACTTGGCGACCATGAGTAGGTATAAGTTCCTGTTCCTCCCGTTACTGATACTGTTGCTGATCCATTACTTACGCCACAATCGGCAGGAGTAACAGATGTTGTTGTTGCTATTAATTGGTTGGGCTGAGTAATGGTAAATGTTTGCGTTGCTGAACATCCTGCATTATCTGTAACTGTAACTGTGTATGCTCCAGCGGCTAAACCGGAAGCAGAAGCATTATTACCCCCACTTGGCGACCATGAATAGGTATATGGTGTTGTTCCACCGGATACAGTTATCGATGCTGATCCATTTGAGAGTCCAAAGCAAGTAACATTATTTTGTTGCGGATTTGTTATTACCGGACCATTAATCGTTCCGATATTTACCATAGCTGTATCCTGACATCCATTGTTATCCGTAACGGTTACGGTATATGTTCCAACACCTAAATTATTTGCTGTTGCGGCTGTTCCTCCGCTTGGTGCCCAAGAATAGGTATATGGAGTTGTACCTCCACTAACGCTTACAGTAGCAGAACCTGTATTAGCGGTACACGATGTATTATTAAACGTTGCAATACTTGCATTAAGTGCACTTGCTGGCTGAGTAATTGTGACAGTTGTTGAATCTATACAATTTCCACTATGTGTAACATAAACGGTATATGTACCAGCAGTTAAATTATTTTGTGTAGCACCAGAAAAATTACCGGGGTGCCATGTATAGGTATATGGAGCAGAACCTCCGCTTGCAGAAGCAGTTGCTGAACCATTATTTCCTCCAAAACAACTTACGTGATTATTTATTGTTATATTTATGCTAACTGATGGACATGTTTGTGGAGTACAAGCAGGAATTCCTGTTAAGTTATTAATTACGATTGAATCTCCATTTGCACTTACCACTTTTATAGGAAAATTTGATGTTGGGGTTACAGTTGTTCCCGTAGCAAATTGAACATAACCAGCAGGTATTACACAATTTGTTACGGGAATTGCTCCATTTAAACATTGATTTATTGGAAATCCTATCCAAGTATAGCTTGAATTACATGCTAAACATTGGGTTTGATTTGTAATAGGGGTATTACTACCGTTTTGCCATTGATACCAAGTGTAGGGCGGAGTTCCTCCGGAAACAGTTAAGTCTCCGTTTGATTCTTGACACAAACTTAATGGAGTACAGTTATAAACAGTAATTTGTATTGAGTCGCTACCGCAAGGTAATGTATAAACAATTGTATGAGTTCCTACTCCGGCAACAGAGGGGTCGAATGTTCCAGTTGGCGAAACTCCTGTTCCACTGAAAGTTCCACCTGCTTGAATTGGATTTAGATTAAAGGGTGATGTAGTAATACAAACGGGATTTACCGGACAAACAGTAGCATCGCAACAAGTTAGTGGTAATGTTGCACATGCGCTTGCCGCAATTGAAACAATATATCCTGTTCGTGTGCTTGAGTTAGAATTTCCTGTTGCTCCGCAAGCTATTACTTCTCCATTTGTATTTACATGAACATCATATACATTAAAAGATGTAGGATAAGAAGTTAATTGATTAAGGTTTTGATCAAACTTAATCACTGCATTTGTTGATCCAACGTAGATATTTCCGCAATTATCAATATCAATTCCACTACAACCAACAGCATATCTTCCTAAACCTGTATTTGTGTATGAGCCTCCTGGAATATTTACACTGGCAACTAAATTTCCATTAAAAAAATTTCTTTTATGTAATTGATTTCCTCTATGTATAAATACAAAACCATTATAATACCTCACAGCCATAATTCCGGAATTGTTATAGCGATAATTTTCGCATTTATAATCAAAAGTATAGCTATGAGGGAATTTTACATTTGTGCCTCCGGTAGTATTACAAGATGTTAAATTTTGATGGATATATCCTAATGTATCATGTGTAAGATAGAAATATTTTCCATTACCGCAAGCCGTAATAGATCGAACTTCCTGAGTAGGCATTAGTGCACCTGAAGTAACCTGTACACTTGAAATTACATTGCCACTATTCATATCAACTTCATATATATAGGGTAATGGAGGCAAGGTGCCGCCTGTTCCTCCAATGATTAATCGTGTTTGATCACAGTTAAAGGCAATATTCCAAAATTCGGTACTGGTAAATAAGCCTCCTGGGCTTGGATTATTCCATATTAAAGTTCCTGCCGTAGATACTTTCTGAATCATGGCACTTGAACCATTAGTTACATAAGAATTACCTAAATTATCGGTTGCAAAGGTGCCAAGCCACATAGTTGTATCGTAGGGTGTATTATATGTCCACTGTAAAGTTCCTGCTGCATTGTATTTTAATAATTGTAAGGGCATTACCCCTCCGATTATATAAACATTGCCGGCTGCATCTTTTTCGCATTCCCATACACAATCCCAGTTTGTAGCAAAATTAGGGGTTTGAGTCCACGGATCAATAATAATAGTTTTTGTTTTATCGTAATTTCCTATTTCAAATGAGATTATATTTCCGTCTGTTTTATATTTCGATGGTATAACATTGTTTTTATTATCGGCATAAAAAGTAAGTGGAGCATGATCTTTAATTTCTCCTAATGCGGTATGGGTTCTGATAGTTCCGTCATAATTTAAATGAAAGGGTTTTGAATATTGAAGCGCTACTATTGATATGTCGGCCCACGGATGAACTACTAATGAGTATTTGATACCTGATTCAGGATGCAGCTCATATACTACATCAATACCTTGATAAAGGTTTTTATAAATTAATTTCTTAAAAGCCGGAATGTTAGATAAGTTTTGATATTGACCATTAACTTTTATAATATAATTATGGTAATCGGTTGTTTTATCTTCTGCCGATAAAATTGCATTTGTATTTGTATTAAGCCATTTCGTAATTAAAAGTTCTCGAACCTCATTAATTCTGTTTCCGAAATCATTTTTTTGAAATTCTTGCCATTCTTGCAAGGAATTAAAGCCTTTATCTTTTTTTGATTTTCGTTGCTGTTTTTCAGATTCTGTACGGCTTCTTAATGTTTTTTGCGACAACTCGATTATTATTTCATCTTGCGCAAAATAGTAATTATGGCTTCCTCCGTCATAAGCATATTTAACATCTACATTCAAGTCTCGTACTTTAAATTGGCCTTTATTTTCAATAAAGGATTTTTGACGATGCATACCTCCTTCCCATTTAATATGGGATTTTTCATTTCCTGAAAAGGAAGGTAAGGTTATGGTAAAAAGAAACAGGAAGGATAAACACAAGTTTTTCATTTTATTAATCCTAAGATTTATTTATTATCTAACTAAAGTAAAATTTCCTTTTTCTTGTACTACGGTTCCATCAGTTAATGTTGCTTCGAGCACATAAACAAATGAACCGGTATTCATTAGTTTACCTTTATAGGTTCCATCCCAACAAATTCTTGGGTCGGTAGTAGAGAATACTATTTCGCCCCATCTACTGTATATTTTAAAATCTATTTCTTTAATACAGTTTCCTAATACACAGTAGGTATCGTTTTTACCGTCATTGTTTGGAGAGAATATGGTAGGAACAAATATTTCTCCGCAAACAAAATCAACGGTAATGGTAACGCAAGCTGTATCAACACAGCCGTTAGAATTTGTTACCGTAACACAGTAATTAGTAGTTTCTTTAGGTTTTGCAGTTACGGTAGCGCAGGTATTACAATCCAATCCATCAGCCGGTGTCCATAAATAAGTTCCTCCACCTGTTGCTGTTAATGTGGCTGTTTGAATTTGATTAATAGTTACATCTGTGCCGGCATTTGCTGTTGGGTTGGACAATACAGAAACATATAATGTATCATAAGAAGAACATGAACCATTAGATACCATCACAACAAATGAAGTATCAACTGTTGTTGAAACATTAATT
>CALKJP010000171.1 GCA_937995645.1 uncultured Bacteroidia bacterium | reverse complement strand
AACAGCTTTTGAAGCACTAAACGATGGTGTAACACTAATATTAAATCCTCCATAACCATACAACAGGGTAGGATTGTTGCCATTTAATTTCAAGCCTTTTTTGTGGGTAATAAACATGGGTACTTTGGTGCCGTCTTTACTCTTGTAAAAAATTTGTTTGGTTTCATATTCATCAGAGTTGAATTTAATTTCCGGTTTTTTGTAAAGACTTACTTCATTTTTTTCAATATCGTATTTATAAATACTTGTTGGTGCCGTAAATGTACTGAAGGAGAAAAATGCCAGCGGATCGTCTCGTTTAGCGCTAAAACTCCCAACTATGCCTACTCCGGGTAATTTAATTTCGTGTTTAAAGTTTCCGTTTAAATCATATACTTCCATTCTGCTTTGTACATCTTTCATGTATTTTACTACAAGCAAATTGTTGCAAATACTTACGCTTTCAAGTACATCATCTTTTTGAGGAATAATATCCTTCCAGTTTTTACGCTGTGGATTTTTTGTATCAATGGCAATTAATCTTCCTTTGGGTGCATTATCGTTGGTAAGTACTAAAAGTAAATCATTGTTGTTGTCAATAACATCATAATCGTATTCAAACCCATCGGCAATTTTTATAAAGTTTTTATCGTTTGATTTTTTTATGTAAAGCGCATTACCACTGGTAGAAATATTTTCGCTCATATACACAAAACTTTCATCATCGGTAGTTCCGGCATAAAAACTGTTTAGTGGATTTTTATCATCGCCATACACCAGAAAGTCTTCGCTTTGTGATGTTCCAACACGGTGATAATACACTTTTGCAAATTCATTTTTCCCTGAAAATGCAGCTTCTTTTTTAGGTTCGTCATAGCGTGTGTAAAAGAAACCATCGCCCAGCCATGCAGCACCGCTAAATTTTATCCATTTAAGGGTGTCGCTTAAAATTTTTCCCGATGGTAATTCCATAACATAATATTCTTTCCAGTCGCTACCCGCTTTTGACACTGAAAATGCAGCGTATTTCCCATTGTTAGATACATCAAAATTGCTAAGTGCAGAAGTCCCGTCAAGCGAAAACTTATTTGGATCAATTAATATTTTAGGTTCTTCATAAAGATTGTTTAAAATATATAATACACTTTGATTTTGAACGCCATCGTTTTTATACATAAAGTAATAATTTCCTTTTTTAAAAGGAGTTCCATATTTAGGAAAATTCCAGATTTCTGTTAAGCGTTGTTTTATCTTTTCGCGATATGGTATTTTGCTTAAGTAGTTAAACGTAACCTCATTTTGTTGTTTAACCCATTCTGCAGTTTCTTCAGAATTATCGTCTTCCAGCCAGCGATACGGATCTTCAATTGGTGTGCCGAAATAATCATCTACCTGATCTACTTTTTTTGTAGCAGGATATGTAATGCTAATTTCATTTTTTACTTCATTAGTTTTACAGGAATTTAATACCATTAATGCTGAAACTAAAACAGCCGGAATTTTATTAAAGTTTGTTATCATAACAATTGTTTTTGGCATTGAATATTTATTGCTAAATATATTATATGTTTGACAAAATAAAAATTTAAATTTATGAAGGCTTCATTTTTTAATCACTTTATACTTTTTGCATTTATAGTTTCAGCATGCAATTCATCATCTAATATAAGCGAAAGCGATATGAATAACAATGAAAAATTTAATGCTTACAAAGAATCTTTTGTAGAAGAATTATGGCAGTTATATCCGGAGTGGGCAAGTGGAGTAGGATACACTAAATACGATTCGGTTTTACAAATTCCTGATGAAAATTATCGTGCTGCACAGTTACAATTTGCTAATACTCATTTAGAAAAATTAAAATCATTTAGTACAGAAAGTCTTGATAATGCAAACAAAACAGATAAAGCCATGATGCAAAACTTTTTGCAAAGAATAATTTTTGAAATTAATGAATTAAAATCTTACCAATGGAATCCTTCTAATTATAATGTTGCAGAAGCAATTGCAGATGTTTTAAATGATAAGAAAAGAGATGCGCAACAGAAATTACGATTGATTTATTTACGCCTAAAATCAGTTCCTGACTATTATGCAGCTGCTCAAAAAAATATTAAAAATCCTACACTTGAACATACTGAATTAGCCATACAGCAAAATAAAGGCGCATTAGCATATTTACAGGGCTCAGTGCTTGATTCTATTAACAAAGCTCAGTTTAAAGCACACGAGGAACAAAGCATTACTGCCGCAGTTGATTTAGCTGCAAATGCTATTAATGATTACATTAATTTTTTGGAGAAAAATATAAAACCAATGTTGCAACAAGGAAATGCTCGTGATTTTAAAATAGGAGAAGATTTATACAATAAAAAATTCCAATACGATATTGAGTCGGGTTACAGTGCAAAAGAAATTTATGAAAAAGCATTAAAACGCAAAGAAGAATTACATTTGGAAATGGCGCGCATTGCAGATGAATTATGGCCTAAATACATGGCAAATACCCGACCTCCAAGAGATGAAAAACAAAAGATAAAACTTTTAATTGAACGTATTTCAACCCATCATGTTCATCGCGATTCTTTTTTAATTGCTGTTGAAACACAGATTAAAGAACTAATTGATTTTGTAAATAAAAAGCAATTAATTTATCTCGATCCAAGCAAGCCGCTTATTGTTCGTAAAACTCCTGAATATATGGATGGAGTAGCAGGAGCTTCTATTTCATCGCCCGGACCTTATGATAAAGATGGAAACACCTATTACAATGTTACACCATTAACAGCATATATGGATGCAGAAGCAGAAAGCTATTTGCGTGAATACAATCATTATATATTACAAATTTTAAATATACACGAAGCTATTCCAGGACATTACACCCAATTGGTATATGCTAATCAATCGCCCAGTATTATAAAAAGTATTTTGGGCAATGGAGCCATGATTGAAGGCTGGGCAGTATATGCCGAGCGCATGATGTTAGAAGAAGGATATAACAATTCGCCTGAAATGTGGCTCATGTATTATAAATGGCATTTGCGAGTAGTGTGCAATACAATTTTAGATTACAGCGTACATGTATTAAATATGGATGAAGCTGAAGCTATGGAACTTTTAATGAATGAAGCTTTTCAAGAAGAAGCAGAAGCCAAAGGAAAATGGAAACGTGTTACTTTAACCGCTGTTCAGCTATGTTCGTATTTTACTGGATTTACTGAAATTTATGATTTACGGGAAGATATTAAGAAAAAACAAGGTGAAAATTTTAACTTAAAGAATTTTCACGAAACATTTTTAAGTTTTGGAAGTGCTCCTATAAGGGAAATTAAAAAGTTAATGGAGGATTAGTTATTAGTTATTAGTTATTAGTTATTAGTTATTAGATTGAAATTATTTGAAATACATAGATACTAATTGAGTTTGATTGAGATTCGTTGAGATTGTTGCAATTAATTGATTAAGAATTAAAAATTAAAACATATAATATTAACTCATTTGCACATTAACTCATTTACACATTAACTCATTTACACATTAATTCATTTACACATTAACTCATTTACACATTAACTCATTTACACATTTGCAAATTAACACATTAATTAATTGCTCATTGCATACTTGCTAGTTATTACTTAAGAGTTACTCATTTTATAAAATTAAAAAATGATTTTTTGAAAATTAAAAACTAACTTATACTTTTGCTGCCACTAAGGGGTGCCTTTTCCCGAAATTTCGGGATGAAATAAAGGCTGAGATTATACCCTGGAAACCAAAGAAAACTAACCGTTTTCAAAAGTTTCCGCACCTGATCAGGATAATGCCTGCGTAGGGAAGGGAAGTTAAATTTTTGCGCGTGTTTACTCCTTACATGCGCGCATGTTTAACAATTAAAAATTTATAAAATGAAAAAAAATGTTTGCTGCATTATGCAGTTAAAACCATTAATGGTTTTAGCTATGGCAATTGTATTGCCTGTATTATCTTATGCTCAATTTACTCTTTCAGGCAAAGTGAAAGATAAGGCAACGGGCGAATCGCTTGCCGGTGCTACTGTTTTAATTGAGAATACCTACCGTGCAACAGCCACTAACTCACAAGGAGAGTTTGTGATTAAAAATTTAAAGCAAGGCGATTATATAATTCATATTTCCTATATTGGCTTTGCTACTTTAAAAAAAGAAGTTTCATTGCAAAGTGATTTGCAATTGGATATTGAATTAGAAAAATCTGTTTTTCTTTCAGACGAAGTGGTGGTTAGTGCAACACGTATTGATAAACGGTCGCCATTAACTTTTACTAATGTTTCAAAGGAACAAATAGAAAAAATAAATCTTGGTCAGGATATACCAATTTTATTAAATCAAACACCATCGGTAGTAACCTATTCTGATGCCGGTGCTGGAGTAGGTTATACCGGAATTCGCATAAGAGGAAGCGACCCTACACGTATTAATGTTACCATAAATGGTATTCCAATGAACGATGCGGAATCGCATGGCGTTTGGTGGGTAAACATGCCTGATTTGGCAAGCTCGGTAGATAATATACAAATTCAGCGTGGTGTAGGTACATCTACCAATGGAGCTGCTGCTTTTGGCGCAAGCATTAATTTACAAACAACAAAAGTAGCTGATGTGCCTTATGCAGAAATTTCAAATTCGTATGGTTCATTTAATACCTTAAAGCATACTGCAAATTTTGGTACCGGACTTTTGCCTAATAAATGGAGCTTTGATGGACGTTTATCTAAAATAACTTCCGATGGTTTTATTGATCGTGCATCATCCGATTTAAAAGCCTATTATTTACAAGGAGGTTATTATGGCGAAAAAACAATTTTTCGTTTAGTTGCTTTTTCAGGAAAAGAAAAAACGTATCAGGCTTGGTATGGCATACCGGAAGCAAAATTGAAAGGAGATGAAAATTCGTTGTTAGAACATTATTATAACAATCTTGGAGTTACCTATCAAACACCACTTGATTCGTTAAATTTATTTACATCTAATCCAAGAACCTACAATCCATATACATATAAAGATGAAACAGATAATTATCAGCAAGATAATTATCAAATTCATTTTACACAACAATTTCATCCCAAAATTATATTTAATAC
The DNA here is from genome assembly GCA_937995645.1 of uncultured Bacteroidia bacterium. Lineage (GTDB taxonomy): Bacteria > Bacteroidota > Bacteroidia > JACCXN01 > JACCXN01 > CALKJP01. Next base: position 3,376 of record CALKJP010000171.1, on the reverse strand, counting down.
GTCTTTTCATTATACTTATGGTCGAGGCTATTATGAGCAATTTAGAAATAACGACCGCCTTTCTCGCTATGGATTAGAAAATGTGGTAATAGATTCTACTGTAATTACACGCAGTGATTTAATTCGCAGACGATGGCTGGAAAATCATTTTTACGGGTTGGTATATTCATTTAATTACAATAATCAAAAAGGCTTGAACATTATTTTAGGAGGCGGATGGAATGAATATAAAGGAAAACATTTTGGTGAAGTTATCTGGGCGCGTTTTGCAAGTAATGGAAATATTAGACATCGTTATTATGATAATGATGCGCTTAAAAATGATTTAAATACTTATTTGAAAATAAATTATGAATTATTTTCAAACCTTTATTCGTACGTTGATTTACAATATCGCGTTGTTCACTATTCGTTTTTAGGATTTGATAACGATTTACGTAATGTACAGCAAAGTGCTACCATGCCATTTTTTAATCCAAAGGCCGGATTAGTATATGAGTTGAATAGTAACAATTCTTTATACGCATCGTATGCCGTTGCTCATCGCGAGCCTACAAGAAACGACTTTACAGAATCTACTCCAAGCAGCCGACCAAAGCCGGAACGATTAGAAAATATTGAAGCAGGTTATCGTTATCAAATATCTAAAATTTTGTTTAATGCCAATTACTTTTTAATGAATTATAAAAATCAATTGGTGCTAACTGGTCAGATAAATGATGTAGGTGCATACACCAGAACCAATATTGATAATAGTTACAGAACTGGTGTAGAATTAGAAGCAGCATACCGAATTTTAAAACAATTAACTTTAACAGGTAACGTTACATACAGTCAAAATAAGATTAAAGAATTTAATGAATATCTGGATGATTATGATACCTATACCCAGGTAGTAAATACATATACCAATACTGATATTGCATTTTCGCCAAATTTAATCGGTGGTGCAACATTGACTTATGCTGCTAAAAGATTTGAAGTTTCATGGATGAGCAAATATGTAAGTGAACAATATTTGGATAATACGATGAATAAAAACCGTATGCTCGATGCCTTTTGGGTAAATAATTTACTCGCATCATACACATTTAAAACAAAGTGGGTAAAAGAAATTGTTCTTAGTGTTTTAATAAATAATATTTTAAATGAAGAATACGAACCAAATGGATATACGTTTTCTTATATATTTGGCGGAAAAAGAATTACTGAAAATTACTATTACCCTATGGCGGGAAGAAATTATTTGGCTGCTTTAACGCTTAAGTTTTAAGTTTATTGCAATTCTGATCCGCCATAGGAGGAGAAGAGTTTCAGTTGTTTTAAAAAAGCTGGAATAAATTTTTATTCCAGCTTTTTTTGAAGTTTAAACATTTCATCGCGCAGGCGGGCTGCTTCCATAAAGTCCATGTCGCGAGCAGCTTTTTCCATTTGCTTTTTTATTTTGTCAATAGCTTTTATTAAATCGTCTTTGGTTTGATAAACACTTGCAGATTCTTCGGCAGCAAATAAAGTTGATGTTTCTTCCTGAGAATAATTATTTAATTTTCTTTTTTCTTTTAGTGGAGCATTTTCGTTTTTACCAACATTTAACATTTTTTCTATCGATTTTACAATTGGAGAGGGAGTTAATTTGTGTTTAAAATTGTATTCAATTTGTTTAAGTCGCCTGCGTTGTGTTTCATCAATGGTTTTTTGCATGGATTCTGTTATAGTATCGGCATACATAATAACTTTACCATTTACATTACGCGCTGCTCTTCCAACAGTTTGCACCAACGAACGTTCTGAACGTAAAAAGCCTTCTTTATCGGCATCCAAAATAGCTACCAGCGATACTTCGGGTAAATCCAATCCTTCGCGCAACAGATTCACACCAATTAAAACATCAAACAATCCTTTTCTTAAGTCCTGTAAAATTTCTACACGCTCAATTGTATCTACATCGGAATGAATGTATCGGCAACGCACACCGGCTTTATGTAAAAATTTTGTAAGCTCTTCAGCCATGCGTTTAGTAAGTGTAGTTACCAAAACGCGTTCATCTTTTTCGGCAACTACACGAATTTCTTCCAGTAAATCATCAATCTGATTTAAACTTGGTCTAACTTCAATTATTGGGTCTAATAATCCTGTAGGACGTATTAACTGTTCAACAATTACACCGCCTGATTTTTCCAATTCGTATTCGGCAGGAGTAGCACTCACAAAAATTACTTGGTTTATAAGCGATTCAAATTCTTCAAATTTAAGCGGGCGATTATCTAATGCTGCAGGTAAGCGAAAACCATAGGTTACCAGATTTTCTTTACGAGAGCGGTCGCCACCGTACATGGCACGTATTTGCGGTATAGTAACATGGCTTTCGTCAATTACCATTAAGTAATCTTTGGGGAAATAATCGAGCAAGCAGAATGGACGTGAGCCGGGAGGTCGTCCGTCAAAATAACGCGAATAATTTTCAATACCGCTGCAATAGCCCAGTTCACGTATCATTTCTAAATCAAAGTTTACGCGCTCTTCCAAACGTTTGGCTTCTAAATGTTGTCCGTTTTCTTTAAAGTATTCTACCTGCTTTACCAAGTCCTGTTGAATTTCCCAAATGGCCTCTTTGGTTTTTTCTTTTGATGTAACAAATATATTGGCTGGATAAATATTTATACTGTCAAAACTTTCAATATAATTGCCATTATATGGGTCGAAGCTTTCTATGCGTTCTACTTCATCGCCCCAGAAAAATATGCGCAATGCATAATCTGCATAGGCTATAAAAATATCTACAGTATCGCCTTTTACTCTAAATGAACCACGATTAAAATCTGCATCGGTTCTGGCATAGAGGGCATTTACCAGTTGGAATAAAAACTTATTGCGGCTAATTGTTTTACCAACTTCAACATGTATTACATTGCTATGAAAATCTGCAGGATTACCTATCCCGTAAATACAGGAAACTGATGAAACTACAATTACATCTCGTCTTCCGGAGAGCAGCGCAGAAGTTGCACTTAAACGTAATTTTTCAATTTCATCATTTACAGCTAAATCTTTTTCAATGTAGGTATCAGTTGTTGGCAGATATGCTTCGGGTTGATAATAATCGTAATAGGAAACAAAATATTCTACCGCATTATTCGGGAAAAATTGTTTGAACTCGCTGTATAATTGAGCCGCCAGCGTTTTGTTATGACTCAGAATAAGTGTTGGCTTTTGTACTTTTTCAATAACATTTGCAATGGTAAATGTTTTACCCGATCCGGTAACACCCAGTAAGGTTTGCGCACGCGCTCCATTTTCAATTCCTTCGCTAAGCTGACGAATTGCTTCCGGCTGGTCGCCCGTGGGTTTATAATTAGATACTATTTGAAATTTCACC
>CALKJP010000170.1 GCA_937995645.1 uncultured Bacteroidia bacterium | reverse complement strand
ATCAAAGCATTTGTATTTGTGTTTTAACCATGAATTGATGGAAATAACCACTTTGGTTCAACTAATTTATTTTACTTCAATGGCAATGAACTTCATCGGAGATGTTTTTAATGTTTTTTTTCTCTGTGTTTCTCTGTGTTCTCTGTGGTTATATTTTTTCTGTTACAGTAACATCAAAGGGAATTTGTCCTTCTGTGTGCCTTTAGAAAATTTCTAATGCATAATTTGGGTTTAATCTATATATGCCATTTTATAAAGAAAAACCAATCTTTCAATTTTATTCAGAGGCATTTTTATCAAATCGAAATTCAAAGTTTTCTAATAAAAACTTTTTAAGATTTGGCCTTAATCGGCTTTTACCGTGCGTATTTTCTTTGGTTTTTCCTTTTCTCAGTCTTATTTGCTCCTCAATAGGAAGTTCAATAATCTTCATACATTGCGGGGTGCAGCAGCCTTTATATTTAGCTTTACATTCATCGCATTGAATAAATAACAAATGACATTCATCGTTTGCGCAGTTAGTATGATTGTCGCATGCTTTGCCACATTGATGACAAGTGCTTAATATGTCATCGGTAATGCGTTCTCCCAATCGTTGGTCAAACACAAAATTTTTTCCTTTAAATTTCGATGGCAAACCAAATTGTTTTACTTGTCGTGCATATTCAATAATTCCGCCATGTAACTGGTTTACATCTTTAAAACCATGATGTTTTAAATAAGCGCTTGCCTTTTCGCAGCGCACACCACCTGTGCAATATAGTAATACTTTTTTATCTTCTTTTCCTTTCAAAATATCCATTACAATCGGAAGTTCTTCTTTAAATGTATCTGCATTGGGACAAATAGCATTGTCAAATCTTCCAACTTCGCTTTCGTAATGGTTGCGCATATCTATAAGAACCGTGTTGGGATTTTCAAGCGCATCGTTAAACTCTGCTGCACTAAGGTGTTTGCCTACATTGGTTACATCAAAGCTCTTGTCATCCAATCCATCAGCAACAATCTTTTTACGCACTTTTACATCCAGCTTATAAAAAGATTTTCCATTGTCTTCAACGGCAATTTTTAAGGGTATATTTTCAAGCTCTTTTGTATGGTCTAGATATTTTTTAAAAGCATCCCAGTTATGTTCCGGTAAACTTATTTGTGCATTTATGCCCTCGTAAGCTATATATACACGCCCAAAAATTCCTAAATCTTCAAAGTCGAGATAAAGCTTGTCTCTGAATTCCTGAGGATTATTTATAATGACATAACGGTAAAACGAAACTGTAATCCGTTTAAAAGATTCTTGCATTAATCGCTCTTTCAGAATATTGCGATTAACTCGATTATGTAATGCTCTCATATAATTTTGACAGAATAAGCTAAACACAAAAATACAAAATCAACCTGTCATTTTATTTACTTCACCTTTGTAATTAGTTGTATAAGCAAAAAAGCAGAAACAAACTTTATAAATATTTAAAAAATCATGTAGGTTTGTTGCATAAAAATAAACAGAGTTATGTCAAAAATACTCGTATTAGGCTCAGGAGGCCAAATTGGAACCGAGCTATTGCTAAGTTTACGTCAATTGTTTGGAGATAGCAATGTAATTGCATCGGATATTAAACCCGCAAGTCCTAAGGATTTAGCCTTGGGTCCTTATGAAGAATTAAATGTGCTGGATAAAAATAAAGTAAATAAAATTATTGCCAAATATAAAATAGAACAAGTGTATCTGCTGGCAGCATTACTTTCTGCAACCGCCGAAAAAAATCCTGCTTTTGCATGGGAGCTTAATATGAACAGCTTGTTCTATATACTTGATTTAGCCAAAGAAGGTAAAATAAAAAAAGTGTTTTGGCCAAGCTCTATTGCAGTTTTCGGCCCAACCACACCTCGCCAAAATACACCTCAGTTTACCGTAATGGAACCCAACACTGTTTACGGAATTAGTAAACAAGCGGGAGAGCGCTGGTGCGAATACTATTTTAACAAATATAATGTGGATGTAAGAAGCATTCGCTATCCCGGCTTAATAGGATATAAATCTGCTCCGGGAGGAGGAACAACCGATTATGCAGTGCATATTTTTTATGAAGCAAGAAAAAACAAACGTTACGAATGTTTTTTGTCTGAAAATACAGCCTTACCCATGATGTATATGCCTGATGCCATTAGGGCTACTATCGAATTAATGGAAACTCCTGCCGAAAAAGTTAAAATTCGTTCGAGCTATAATTTGTCAGCCATGAGTTTTACTCCAAAACAAATAGCCGAAGAAATACAAAAACATATACCGGAATTTAAAATTTCATATAAGCCGGATTTTCGCCAGCAAATTGCCGATAGCTGGCCTCAAAGTATTGACGATGAGCGCGCAAGAATTGATTGGGGGTGGAAAAATCAATACGATTTAAAAACCATGGTAGAAGATATGCTAAAAAATATTTAGATAAAATGTAACCCTATATAACATTTTTGCGTTACAGCATGTTAAACATAGGAGTGTCTTGTTTTGGTCGCAATTAAATATAGCTTGGTCTAAAAACAGATGAATCCTTTATAGATTTTGACTAAATTTATAAAAAAAGTATCAGACAATTATGAAGAAGTTTTTACTCATACTTATATTCATTACCTATCAGGTAAGTCTGGCCCAGTCCTTCGAAATCTACAATCAGGACACCATCAACCTTATTGATGCCAATAACTTAAAACAAGGGCATTGGATATTTTTTGGCAGAATGAAAAAATTGCCCAATTATGCCGATGACGCAAAAGTAGAAGAAGGTAAATTTATAGATAGTAAAAAAACCGGAAAATGGATCAAATATTTTCCAAGTGGAAATATTGAAAATGAAATTACTTACCAAAATGGACGCCCTAACGGTTATTATATCAATTATTACGAAAACGGTAAAATACAAGAGGAAGGAACGTGGATAAATAATAAACAAGTAGGTAACTTTAAACGCTATTACGAAAATGGCATAGTTTCTCAAGAGTTTAAATTTAATGATGGAGGAAAGCGCGAAGGACTTCAAAAATATTATTACGAAAATGGACAATTAATGATTGAAGGCGAATTTGTTGACGGAAAAGAATCCGGAGTAATTAAAGAATATTACGAAAACGGAGATTTAAAAGCAGAAAAAGTATTTAATGGAGGAAATTTAGATGTGGCAGCAACTAAAGTGTATGAACCTAAAAAACCAATTGCAGTTAAAAAAGAAGAACCAATTAAAGATGCCCCCCCTGCTCCGGTTGTAACCAAATCTTCAGAAATATCTTTATCAGGAGTGTTTAACGGAAATGGTTACGCAAAATTATTTAACGCAAATAGGCAAATATCGAAAGATGGTATATTCTTAAACTACAAACTTATTGATGGTAAGGAATACATATACGACAAAAACGGTATCTTACAAAAAATACAAATTTATAAAGATGGCAAGTATGTGGGAGATGGTGTAATTGAGAATACGAAATAAGCCCAATTGAATAAAGAATATTTCTAAAAGGTGTGTATTTTTACACACCTTTTTCGTTTTAAAAAATGCTATTAAAAAATGACGAATTCTGTAAAACTTCAAGTATATAATTCGCTTAGCCGAAAAAAAGAAATATTTGAGCCCATTAATCCACCATTTGTAGGAATGTATGTGTGTGGCCCAACAGTTTATGGCGATCCGCATTTAGGACATGCACGTGCAGCCATTACATTTGATGTAGTGTTTCGTTATTTACTTGAATTAGGCTATAAAGTTCGTTATGTAAGAAATATTACCGATGTAGGACACTTAGAAAACGACAGTGATTCGGGCGAAGATAAAATAGCAAAAAAAGCACGCCTGGAGCAGATAGAGCCTATGGAAGTAGCACAATATTATACCAATCGCTATCATGAATTTTTAGACAAATTAAATGTAAAAAAACCAAGCATAGAGCCACATGCAAGCGGCCATATTATGGAACAAATTGCTATTATAGAACAAATTATTAAAGAGGGTTTGGCCTACGAAGTTAATGGTTCTGTATATTTTGATGTTCAAAAATATCATCAACAAAAACATTATGGCAAACTTTCAGGGCGCGTGATTGAAGATTTGTTGGCAAACACCCGCGACTTAGACGGACAAGAAGAAAAACACAATCCTCTTGATTTTGCATTGTGGAAAAAAGCAGCTCCCGAACACATTATGCGTTGGAAATCCCCGTGGGGTGAAGGTTTCCCCGGATGGCATATAGAATGTACCGCTATGAGTACAAAATATCTGGGCGAAACATTTGATATACACGGAGGCGGAATGGATTTGCTTTTTCCGCATCATGAATGCGAAATAGCACAATCGCAGGCTGCCAGCCATAAAGACCCTTGCAAATATTGGATGCACAATAATATGATTACCATTAACGGACAAAAAATGGGTAAATCATTAAATAATTTCATCACATTGGCAGAGTTTTTCAGCGGTTCACACCCTGCATTAGAAAAAGCATACAATCCAATGACAATTCGCTTTTTTATTTTGCAGGCACATTATCGTAGTACGCTCGATTTTAGCAACGAAGCACTTCAAGCAGCAGAAAAAGGTTTATCTCGATTATTCAAAGCAATACATCTGGTAGAAAAATTAAGCGCAAAAGATAAAAGCACTTTAGATATTAAAGCATGGCAGCAGCGTTGCGAAGTCGCCATAGCAGACGATTTTAATACACCAATTCTTATTGCAGAATTGTTTGATGCGGTACGTATGGTTAACTTATTAGCAGAAGGTAAAGAGTCGCTTACAAGTAATGATTTAAATTTACTTAAAGAACTGTTAAATCGCTATATTGTTCGTATATTAGGACTTAAAGAAGAGATATCTGATGAAAGTGCAACAGTTATCGAAGGTTTAATGCAATTGATTTTGGATATACGCAAAAAAGCAAAAGAAAACAAAGATTACGCTACATCCGATACCATTCGCGATAGCTTAAGCAAACTAAAAATAAAAATTAAAGATGCTAAAGACGGTTCTTCCTGGGAGTTTGATGTATAAGTTGCTGGTATTTATATTTTTACCGGTTATGTCTTTAATTATTGCTTGTGGTGATAGCGAGCAAAAAAAGGATGAAACAAAAGACCTGCAAAAAACAGAAAAAAAAGAGCAGCAAAGCATTAAACAAGCTCCTGAATTTAATTCAGATTCAGCATATTACTATATTCAAAAGCAAGTTGCTTTTGGACCTAGGGTGCCAAATTCAAAAGAACATGCTGCTTGTGCTGAATGGCTTAAAAATAAATTGGCTTCTTTTAACGGTTGGGAGGTGCAAATTCAGGAATTTAAAGCAAGAGCTTTTGACGATAAAATCCTAAACGGAAAAAACATTATTGCCAGTTACAATAAAAATGCTTCAAAACGCATTTTGCTTTTTGCTCATTGGGATACACGCCCATTTGCCGACCAAGATAGTATAAATAAAAATAAACCAATTCCCGGGGCTAATGATGGTGGAAGCGGAGTTGGCGTATTGCTTGAAATAGCACGTCAAATCAGCTCAAATCCAATTAATATCGGTGTTGATATTATTTTATTTGATGCCGAAGATTACGGTCAGCCCGAAGGAACCATGATTCCGCGCAAACCTGATACCTATTGCCTTGGCTCACAATACTGGGCAAAAAACCCTCATGTACCGGGCTACAGAGCATATTATGGCATTTTATTGGATATGGTAGGCGCTAAAGATGCCATATTTACAATGGAAGCAACATCAATGTATTACGCTTCCAATGTAGTAGAAAAGGTTTGGGCGATAGCGCATAAATTAGGCTATGGCAATTACTTTATATACAAACGCACCGATGGAATTACAGACGACCATTATTATGTAAATACCATTGCCGGAATTCCATCCATAGATATTATTCAATACGACCCTGAAACTCGCAGCAACTTTGGGAAATACTGGCATACCCATAATGACAATATGGATATAATAGACCGCAATACCTTAAAAGCAGTAGGCCAAACATTGCTTCAGGTTTTGTATAACGAATAATTGATGTTGTAACAATAATCTATGAAATGCACGAAAAAAAACTTTTTTTATTAGATGCCTTTGCCCTTATTTACAGAGGATATTTTGCTTTAAATGCAAATGCAAAGTTTAATCCCGTAAATTCCAAAGGGCTTGACACATCGGCTATTTTAGGTTTTACAAATACATTAGTAGAAGTACTAACCAAGCAAAAACCTACCCACATTGCAGCGGTATTTGATACCGCTGCACCAACAGCTCGACATGAAGATTTTAACGATTACAAAGCCAATCGTGAGGAAATGCCTGATGCTATTGCAGTAGCTATTCCATACATAAAAGAGATATTAGCAGCCTTTAAAATACCGGTAATAGAGTCTGACGGATATGAAGCTGACGATATTATAGGCACTCTTGCCAAAAAAGCCGAAGAAAAAGGCTTTATTACCTACATGATGACACCCGATAAAGATTTTGGTCAATTAGTAAGCGAAAATATTTTTATATACAAGCCCGGCCGATTTGGTGCAGATGCCGAAATATTAGGCGTAAAAGAAGTTTGCGAAAAATTTGAAGTTTCTAACCCTTTGCAGGTCATAGATATTTTAGGATTATGGGGCGATGCTGTTGACAATATTCCCGGTATACCCGGTGTAGGCCAAAAAACAGCCAAGCAATTAATAAAAGAATTTGGCAGCATTGAAAATTTATTGGCTAATACCGATAAGCTGAAAGGAAAACTCAAAGAGCGTGTAGAAATGAATAAGGAGAATGCATTAATGTCTAAAAAACTCGCCACTATTCTTACAGACGCTCCGGTTGAGTTTAATGAACAAGAACTTATCTTAGAAGAACCAAATAAAGAAAAAGTACTGGAATTGTTTTCCGAACTTGAGTTCAGAACACTTACCAAGCGTGTTTTAGGACAAGATATACAGTCAGTAAATAAAATTGGACAAATGGATATGTTTGGTAATGTAGAAGAAACCCCTAATGTTGAAAAAGAAATTCATGAGTTTAATACCATTAAAAACACTCCCCACAAGTATATCCTTGTTCAAACATTAAATGAAGTAGAATCCCTTTGCGAACAATTACTTCAGCAAAAAGAAATTTGTTTTGATACCGAAACTACCTCGCTCGATGCTATTGATGCAGAACTGGTTGGGATGTCTTTTTCTTATAAAAAATCAGAAGCGTATTACATAGCTTTTCCTGCAGATAGAGCTGAAACAGAAAGGTTAATACAACCCATCAAAAAAGTTTTAGAAAACGAACAAATATTAAAAATCGGACAAAATATTAAGTACGATATTCTTGTGTTAAAAAATTATGGAGTAGAAGTAAAAGGCGTTTTGTTCGATACCATGCTGGCACATTATTTAATTGAGCCGGAAAAAAAACACAGTATGGATTATTTGTCAGAAACCTTTTTGAATTATCGTCCGGTTTCTATTGAAGAGTTAATTGGTAAAAAAGGGAAAAGTCAAGGCAATATGCGCGATGTTCCTTTAAATGTAATAAAAGAATATGCAGCCGAAGATGCTGATATTACTATGCAATTAAAAGAAGTTTTGGAACCCAAATTAGCCCCCAACAACTGCGAAAAATTATTTTACGAAATAGAAACTCCGCTTATCCATGTGCTATCTGCAATGGAATACGAAGGAGTAAACATAGATGTTGAATTTCTAAAAATATATTCTCAAAAATTACAAGAAGATCTGTTGCTTATAGAAAAATCGATTTACGAACTTGCCGGAACCTCTTTTAATATCGATTCTCCAAAACAATTAGGCGAAATATTGTTCGATAAATTAAAAATAGACGAAAAAGCAAAAAAAACCAAAACAGGCCAATACGCAACAGGCGAAGAGGTACTAGCAAAGTTTTCCAAAAAACACCCTATAATTGAGCAAATTTTGGATTATCGTGAGTTGCGAAAATTAAAATCTACCTATGTTGACAGCTTGCCCGAAATGGTAAACAAAAAAACAGGTCGCGTACACACCTCCTTTATGCAGGCGGTAACAGCTACCGGACGTTTAAGTTCCAATAATCCCAATTTGCAAAATATCCCTATTCGTACGGAGCGCGGGCGTATGGTTCGTAAAGCCTTTGTGCCAAGAAATTCTGATTATTTATTGCTATCAGCCGATTATTCGCAGGTTGAACTGCGCATTATTGCAGCACTCAGCAAAGATGAAAATATGATTAACGCCTTTAAAGAAGGTAAAGATATACACGCTGCAACGGCAGCCAGAGTATTTGGCGTTCCTTTAGAAGAAGTATCAAAAGATATGCGTAGCAAAGCAAAGGCAGTAAACTTTGGAATTATATACGGACAATCTGCTTTTGGATTATCTGAAAATTTAGGCATATCGCGTAGCGAAGCAAAAGCAATAATTGATAATTATTTTCAGCAATATCCGGCTATAAAATCCTATATGGACAATAATATTCAACTTGCTCGCGAAAAAGGATTTGTTGAAACTATTATGGGAAGAAGAAGATATTTAAATGATATTAATTCATCCAACACAACAGTACGAGGTTTTGCAGAGCGAAATGCCATAAATACCCCTATACAAGGGTCAGCAGCCGATATTATAAAAAAGGCCATGATTGATATTTATGCTGAATTAAAGAAAAATCAATTACAAACCAAAATGATATTACAAGTGCATGATGAATTGGTATTTGATTTATATAAGCCAGAAAAAGAACAGGTTATGCAAATGGTGAAAGAAAAAATGGAAGGAGCAGTTAATTTAGAAGTGCCTCTTATTATTGAGATGAATATAGGAGCAAACTGGTTAGACGCTCATTAATTTTTTTATATCGATTATTTTCTTATATTTGAAGTATAAATAATTTGTTTCAGCTATAAAAATACACGTATGTTAAAATCAAAGTTTATAAAATTTGCTTTGCCTTTAAGCTTGGGATTAGTACTTGCTGCATGTAACGGCGAAGATGGAGATAATGAAAATACATCCTCAGGAAATATGGTGATAGATTCAATAAAAGCAGCATCTGCCGAAAAGATTTTTTATAGTATCCCTTCGCCTATAGAAATGGCTACTATATTAAAAGCCAGCGGAAGTAGTTATGACAATACATTGCCAAATCCAGTTGATAGAAAAGATAAATATTCAACCGTTAGAAGCCGCGCATTAAATTTAGGAGTTTACGGAGCTGATTTGAGCTATGCCGTAGTTTATGATAATACACAGGAATCCATGCTTTATCTTGCTTGTGCAAAAAAATTAGCAGACGGGCTTGGAATTACCAGTGCTTTTAGTGAAGAAAAAGTAGCTAAAATGGAAGAAAACATGAGTAACAGAGATTCTATGTTAGCCTTAATTTCTGATTCATATTGGGAAACTGATGCTTATTTACAAGAAAATGAAAGAGGAAATGTTTCTGCTTATATTATTACCGGAGGCTGGATAGAAGGTATTTACTTAGGATCTAAAATTGAAAGAAAATTAAAAGCAAGCGGCAAAAACAAAGAAATTGCTAAGCGAATTGCAGAACAAAAAATTTCGCTTGATAATTTAATTGCATTGCTTGAAAGTTATGCATCGCCCGAAAGTTTTGGAGATTTAATTGACGATTTAAAAGCGTTGCAATCAATTTATGCAACTATAAAAGAAATAGAAACCGAAGTTACAGCAACAAGTAATGCTGATGGTACAATAACTATTGGTGGAGGATCCGAATTTGAAATTACGGACGAACAATTAGCTGCTATTGAAAAAAAGGTAAGCGAAATTAGAAATAAAATTACCCAACCTTAATTACTTTAAGTTATGAAAATAAATAGATTTTATTTTGTTGTTATAACATCATTTTTCTTACTTATAGAAAATACAGCAAATGCACAATGCAAAAGTTTTGCTAAAAACAAATGTCTTCCCGATTTGGCACCATATATCCATAATGGACAAATGAATGGTGCAACCATGATGGCGGGAGAAAAAGCAGAGCTGCAAATGAGTTTTTATGCAGGTCAAGATTATCGTTTAATGGTTTGTGCACAGCCAATATTAGGTGATGTAACTTTTCGTTTGTTAGATAAAAACAAAAAAGTAGTTTTTAACAGTAAAGACCATAAGAATGTTACTTATTGGGATTTTAACGTAGCATCTACCCAACAAATGATATTAGAATTAGAGGTGCCTGAGTATAGTGCTAAGCATGGAATGGTGCCAAGTGGATGTGTAAATATACTGGTTGGATTTAAGCAAAAAGATTTATAATATTTATCGGTTAAAAGTGTTTTTTTAACCCTTTTTTTTATTCTAACAATATTCTATCGCTTCCATCAAAATAAGGCGATTGAATAGAAATAATTTTCAATGAATTTTTCGATGTTGTAACAACTTTATGTGGCGTATTTTTAGGAATAAAGATTATATCACCACTTTTTATTTTAAACCAATCATTGCCAAGTTGCATATTCCCTTCGCCTTCAAGTACATAAACATGTTCTGAATGTTCTAAATGTTTATGAAGTTTAACTTCCTTTTTTATCAAAATAAGGAAAGATGTACTAAGGCTGTCTCCGTAAATTTTTTGTGAATAAATATTTTCAAATGTTTCATCAATTGTTTTTTCGAGAATTGCAGTTGGTTGTGCTAAAGAATTATTTATTATAACAAATAAAAGGCAAAAAAGAAATAGCCGATATAGTTTCATTTCATATAATATTTAATACAACAAAATTGCACTAATAAGCGTAAGTATTGCTAAAATTGGGACTCCCAATAGAATATAACCTAAAAATAACAGAATAAAGTTAAAAGTGCTACGCAACCATTTTTGTTTATATACTTTTTTTATAGCAATTAATAAATAAAGCAGAATTAGTAAAAATGTAATGTTTGAACCCCAATCTCCCAACAAAAGCGTAAGTATCTCGTCAAATATAAACATTAAAAAAATAAACGAATGAACGTGAAAAGCAAAAATTAAATGCTGAATATAAAATATATTTTTTTTGAAATAGATTAAAAAAAGTACAAATGCCATGATGGGAGCCATTATAAAAACTAATTTTTGTACCGTGTTAAATATTAAGCCGTCAAAGTTTTTTCCATCGGTTAAGTACATAGCAAAAAACTTTCTGCTTATGAAACGATAAAAAAAGTTTTCATCAGCAAATACAGAATCGGCATAGGCTTTTAATCCATGCTGCGAGATATATGCTTGTGCAGAGGAATCGTTCAGGTTATTCATAACAGACGCCATTTTGGCATCACCAAAGCCATTAATTTTTAAACGTATATCTTGCTCTGTTTTAGTTTCGTTATTCGAATTTTTGATGATTGTTTCAGCTGTTTTTTTTGTTTGGTTTTCTTTGATGTGTTTAAAATCGTCTTTTTCTTCCATTAAAGAAATTAATAAAAAGTAAAGTACACTTACTATTAAAAACATTCTGAATGGAGGAATATAGGAGTTTCTTTTTCCTTTAATGTATTCAATAGTCAAAAATCCGGGTTTGAATAAAAGCGGAACAAGACTTTTAAAGATTTTTGAATCAATAGAAAAATAATCTTCAAAAGCATCTTTTATAAAATCTTTAAAACGAATAATTGGGCTTTCTACTTTCTGACCACAATTAGGACAAAACTTTGCCTTTTCAGACAATTCTGAATTACAGTTTAAGCAGTTATTATTTGATAATTTTGAAGCCAAGATTTATTTTAATATCAGCTAAATATACTAAGAATTGTAAAAATCAGGATTGAAAAATTGCATATTACCAATAGTAAAATTCTAAATCCAAAATTCTAAAGAGCTTAAATTATAAATCATAAATATCCTATGCCTTTGTTCTTTTATCTTTTTTTTGCCAACTGCACACTGTAAACTATTAAACCGAACGCATAGCATCTACCGGATTTAATCGTGATGCAAACCATGCGGGAATTATTCCGGAGATAAGCCCTATAATAGCTGAGATAACTATTCCAAGAAATATGTTTTTAAAGCTTAAATAAATTTCCATATCGGCTAAGGTGTTTATAGCCAGTGTTCCTAAAAAAATTACGGTAAGTCCAATTGCTCCACCAATAATACAGAGGATAATAGCTTCGGATAAAAACTGAAATAAAATAAACGAATTTTTTGCACCCAACGATTTTTGAATACCAATAATGGCAGTGCGCTCTTTAACCGAAACAAACATAATGTTGGCAATTCCAAAACCACCAACCAAAATTGAAAAAAATCCAATAATGCCTCCTGCCAGATTTATTATTTTAAACAGCTCGTCAAATCCTTTAGAAATAAGGCTCACTTCGTTTAATGCAAAATCGTCTTCCGTTTTTGGCGAAAGTTTACGTAATGATCGCATAATGCCTGTAAGCTCATTGCGCAATTCATCCAGGCTGGTTCCTGCTATGGCTTTTACCATTATTTGAGGATTGGCGCTTTCTTCTTTAAGGTCAATAATTTTACGGGCAAAATTGATAGGAATTAAAATTTTATTGTCTTCGCTATCGCCAAAAACACTTTCTCCTTTACGCTTAAATATACCTACCACTTCAAAGTTAAAACCCATTATCTTGATTTTTTTATCTAATGGATTTCCATAATTAAAAAACGCTTTTGCTACATTGTCGCCAATTATGGCAATAGGTTTGCCGCTGGCAGATTCTATTTCTGTAAAATATCGGCCTTTGTCTATTTCCGGATTTTGAACTTCTCCATAATCATGCGAGGCCGCTAAAACCTCCACATTTTCAATGGTAATGTTTTTATAGCTTACACTTTTTCTCGCTGAAACCTGAAAACAAACCGCTGCTGTATGTTTACTTCTTTTCTTTATAGCTTCTGCTTCTTGAATGCTTGGTACGGGTCTTTGCCAGTATTTCCACCAAGGGTAATCAGCACCAAATGCCCATGGCCATTTTTGAACAAAAAGTACGTTATCACCCAGTCCTGAGATGCTATCGCGAATTTTGTATTCCAGTGAATCTACCATGGTAAAAACCGAAATTATTGCAAAAATACCAATAGTGATACCCAATAGCGAAAGAAAGGTGCGGAGCTTGTTTACAACTAATGCATTTATGGCAAACAAAACACTCTCTCGTAATAATTTTAAGTAAAGACGCATGATACAAAAGTAAGAATTAGAATTACATGGTTTTTACCATTTACAATTTCATACGGCCGTACAAAACAAAATGGGTTTTGAACAGATTTTGCCATTTATTAACAAAGCTAAAAAAGCCTTCATTTATCAATTGTAAGTTGAGGTATTATTACTAAAATTGCATGAAGTAAAACATAGGAGAAAATTATTTTGAAAAAGATTAAAAACGCGTTAATATCAGTATATTATAAAGACGGCTTAGATG
Source organism: uncultured Bacteroidia bacterium (assembly GCA_937995645.1). Lineage (GTDB taxonomy): Bacteria > Bacteroidota > Bacteroidia > JACCXN01 > JACCXN01 > CALKJP01. The sequence continues at coordinate 2,024 of CALKJP010000170.1, read as the reverse complement.
AGATTGTTAAAGAACTCCACAAGTTGGGAGTAACTATTTTTTCAACCGGAGGTACACAAAGTTTTATTGAAGGTCTTGGAGTGAGTGTAATGCCGGTAGAAAATCTAACATCTTACCCAAGCATTTTAGGAGGAAGAGTAAAAACCTTACATCCGAAAATATTTGGCGGAATCTTAGGCAGAAGAGAGCTACAGCATGATGTTGCGCAATTGGAGGAATATCAAATCCCCGAAATTGATTTGGTAATTGTTGATTTGTATCCGTTTGAAGAAACAGTGGCATCAGGAGCTTCAGAAGCAGATATAATTGAAAAAATTGATATTGGTGGTATTTCCTTAATACGTGCTGCTGCTAAAAATTTCAACGATGTATTAATAATTGCTTCTAAAGCAGAATATAGTTTTTTATTTAATTTACTAAAAGAAAAGCAAGGCTTCTCTGATTTGAATGATAGACGCTATCTGGCAACAAAAGCATTTAACATATCATCGCATTATGACACCGCAATATTTAATTATTTCAGCAAAGGAGAGGAACCTGTATTTAAGCAAAGTATTCAAAATGTATATCCATTACGCTATGGAGAAAATCCTCATCAAAAAGGAAGTTTCTATGGCGATCTGAATGCCATGTTTGATAAACTGCATGGCAAAGAACTTTCGTACAATAATTTGCTGGATATAGATGCTGCTGTAAATTTAATTGCAGAATTTACAGAGCCTACAGTAGCTATTTTAAAGCATAATAATGCCTGTGGTATATCCAGCAGAAGCAATATAGCAGATGCATGGAAAGATGCGTTGGCAGGCGATCCGGTTTCTGCATTTGGAGGCATTATTATTGCCAATCAAAAAATTGATGTTCAAACAGCAAATGCCATGAACGAAATTTTCTTTGAAGTGGTGATAGCTCCTGCTTATGATACCGAAGCATTAGATGTATTAAAACAAAAGAAAAACAGAATAATATTAATTCAAAAACCAATTAAGCTTCCTGAAAAACAATTTAGGCAAGTATTAAACGGAGTTCTTGTTCAAGATAAAGATAATCATACTGAAACCATAGCCGACTTTAATTTTTGTACAAATCTAAAACCAAACGATAAGGAAATAGAAGATTTATTGTTTGCAAATAAAATTGCAAAACATACCAAATCAAATACCATCGTTTTGGCAAAGAACAAACAACTGCTGGCGAGCGGAACAGGTCAAACATCCAGAGTAGATGCCTTAAAACAAGCAATTATAAAAGCAACAGCCTTTTCATTTGACTTAAAAGGAGCTGTAATGGCATCGGATGCTTTTTTTCCTTTTCCGGATTGTGTAGAAATAGCAGGTAATGCCGGTATAAAAGCGATAATACAGCCCGGAGGCTCCATAAAAGATAAAGACTCAATTGATTATTGCAATGCTCATAATATTAGCATGATAATGACCGGATACAGACATTTTAAACATTAATAATAATTAACAGAAAAGAACATTAAGATGGGATTATTTGATCTATTTACACAAGAAATAGCCATAGACTTAGGAACAGCCAATACGCTAATTATTCACAACGATAAAGTAGTTGTGGATGAACCTTCGATTGTAGCTTTAGATAAACGAACAGAAAAGGTAATTGCTGTAGGTAAAAGAGCTATGCAAATGCATGGAAAAGTACATGAAAACATTAAAACCATTCGACCTTTAAAAGACGGAGTAATTGCAGATTTTCATGCAGCAGAGCAAATGATACGCGAGTTTATCAAAATGATAAATCCGGGCAAAAAATTATTTACACCACCTTTGCGAATGGTCATTTGTATTCCATCGGGAATTACTGAAGTAGAAAAGCGTGCAGTTCGCGATTCTGCCGAACATGCAGGAGCAAAAGAAGTATATCTAATACATGAGCCTATGGCCGCTGCCATAGGTATTGGAATAGATGTAGAAGAGCCAATGGGAAATATGATTATAGATATTGGCGGTGGAACTTCAGAAATAGCCGTTATTGCGCTTGGAGGTATTGTTTGTGATAAA
>CALKJP010000169.1 GCA_937995645.1 uncultured Bacteroidia bacterium | reverse complement strand
CTTAATAGCCTTCATTCCTCAGCTGCGCATGGTAGCCAATGCATGGCTCAGACCAGGTAATACCGCGGCATTAAGTAATTACAAAAACTTTTTAAACGAAACGTTGGAGATATTATCCGGTAAGCAAATTGGGTTGATTCGAGCCGATAGCGGTTTTTACGCCAATGATTTTCTTACCTATTTAGAAGAACGTAATCTCAATTATATTGTAGCAGTAAAAATGTTTCCCACGATAAAAACCGAATTAAGGAGTTGAAATACGATTTTGGGTTGGATTCATTTTGCATGCATAAATTCTGGGCAACAGAGGCCGCCTTCCGATTTATTATAGTGGCTTATAATCTAATGAGCTTGTTCCGTTTTTTAGTTCTACAAACCAAGTCACAAGCCACTTTGAGCACATTAGGCTTTAACCCAATTTATACATTAGAAATTTTCTATAGGCATCCGGAAAAACAATTACCTCTGAAGTAACTGTTACAGAAAAAATATAACCACGGAGAACACAGAGAAACACAGAGAAAATAAACTCATTAAAAAAAGTCCAATTACGTTCATTGCCATCGAGGTAAAACAAATTGGTTGAACCCAAGTGCTTATTTCCATGAATTAATGGATAAAACACAAATACAAATGCTTTGACGTATAACCGGTTTTCTTATTGCATAATTTGGGTTTAAATGCTTTGCATTAGGAAGTTGGATTAGTAAATATGGCGGAAATACTAGCTTAAAACTATCTGCATCGGGGCAAAAAGGATATGGTCGGAAGGATTTTTTTCAAAATTGATGCTCTTAGCCCTCCTTATATTTTTTCTAATGCATAATTTGGGTAAAAAAATGTTATGAAATTTCTGTTTAATTTTAAAGAGCAATTTACCTAATAACTCATATCTATAAATAAACAATAAAGAGAGCTAAGAAAAACTATATGCAAATTATTCCTTATTCATAAACATTTCCATTACAGCCTTACTTACTCCTGTAGTTGAAAATCCTCCATCGTGAAATAAGTTCTGCATGGTTACATAACGCGTATAATCTGAGAACATAACCACACAATAATTTGCACAAGCATCTGCAGTTGCATTTCCTAGTGGCGACATTTTATCGGCATAATTATAAAATGCATCAAAACCTTTAATACCTGAACCTGCAGTAGTCATAGTTGGAGATTGTGAAATTGTATTTACTCTCACTTTTTTAGCAACTCCATAATGATAACCAAAACTACGCGCAATAGATTCTAACATGGCTTTATTTTCTGCCATATCGTTATAATCAGGAAATACGCGCTGTGCAGCAATATATGATAATGCTAAAACTGAAGCCCATTCGTTTAAAGCATCTAGTTTCATAGCTGTTTGTAGAACTTTATGAAACGATAAGGCTGAAATATCCATTCCCTTTTGCCAAAAATCATAATTGGTATCGGTATAATGCCTGCCTTTACGAACATTTAATGACATGCCAATGGAGTGCAAAACAAAATCAATTTTACCGCCTAATTTTTCCATTGATTCAGTAAACAATTTTTCCAAATCTTCTAATGATGTAGCATCAGCAGGAATAACAGTTGTATTGCATTTTTCAGCCAGCTTATTTATTTCGCCCATGCGTAAAGCTATTGGCGCATTGGTTAAAGTAAATGTAGCGCCTTCTGCATATGCTTTTTCAGCTACCTTCCATGCAATAGATCGCTCATCTAAGGCTCCGAAAATAATTCCTCTTTTTCCTTTTAGTATCATGTTTCTTTGTTTTTAAAGGTTTATCAAAAGTAATGAAATTTATAAACTCAATAAGCTTTTAGCATTTTGCAATGCTACATCGGTAATTTTATCGCCACTCAACATGTGGGCTATTTCCTCTACTCGCTCTTCTTTACTTAGTTCTTTTATTAATGAATGCGTAATTTCTCCTTTATCTTTTTTATACACTTTTAAATGTGTTTTTCCTTTGCTGGCAATTTGTGGTAAATGGGTAATGGCTATTACCTGCATATTTTTGGCCATATCTTCCATAATGTTGCCAATTTTATGTGCAATTTCTCCAGAAACACCGGTATCAATTTCATCAAAAATTATGGTTGGTAATGTTTTTATTTGTGCCATTAATGCTTTTAATGATAGCATTAAACGCGATAGCTCTCCGCCTGATGCAACTTTTCCCAATTCTTTTGGTTCGCTGCCCTTATTGGCGCTAAATAAAAACTGAACGCTATCAAAACCATTTTCATTCAACTTTTCCAGTTTAGAACAGTTAATTTTTAAAACGGCATTAGGCATTCCAAGTGCTGAAAGCGTTTGAGAAACTGATTTTTCAATTTCCTGTAGTTTACTGTTTCTTCGTTTTGAAAGTTCATCAGCTAATTTTAACAGCTGCTTTTCCTCATCTTGTATGTCGCTTTCCAATTTAGCTATTTGAGTATCTAATCCGCTTACAAATTGTAGTTTTGATTCTAAATCGTTTTTAATCTGAATTAATTCTTCGGCTCTTGCAACACGATGTTTTTGTAATAAATGGTTATAAGTATCCAGTTTATCACTTAGCATTTGTGCTCTTTCCGGATCTGCCATTATTGATTCTGAAGCGGCTGATATTTCTCTCGAAAGCTCTTTTAATTCAATATAAACCGAATTAATACGTTCTGCAAGTTCTTTAGCTTGAGCACTATGCTTTGCAGCATTATTCAGTAAATTTTTAATTTCAGTAAACTGATTAAGAATATTAATTTCTCCTTCTGAAAGAATATTGACAACTGCTACTAAATTTCCCTGAATTTCTTCTGCATTATTCAGGGTTTCCAGTTCTTCTTCAGCATTTTTTATTTCTTCTGCATTTATGGCAGCTTCTTCCAGTTCGTGAAATAAAAATGAAAAATAATCGAAATCTTTTTTTGATTGTTCTTCTTGTGCTTTTAACTCTGCTAATTGTTTTTGTAAGGTTTTATACTGAGCAAAAAGTTGCTGATATTCCGTTAACAGTTTATCATTATCTGCAACAGCATCTACCAAAGACAATTGCAATGAGCCCGAATTAATTTCTAATGTTTCGTGTTGAGAATGTATATCAATTAAAAAACTTCCCAGTTCTTTTAAAACAGGTAATGTAACCGGTGTATCATTAATAAATGCTCGTGAATTTCCGGATGGATTAATTTCTCTTCGTACCACACATTCATCGGCATAATCTAAATCCTGTGATTTGAAAAATGATTTTAGTTTGTAGCCTTTAATATCAAAGGTTACTTCTACTACACATTTTTGTTCTTTATCTCTTAAGGCTTGTGTATCGGCACGCTGACCTATTACTAATCCTAAAGCGCCTAATAAAATAGATTTACCTGCACCTGTTTCTCCGGTAATAATGGTTAATCCCTTTTGAAAATCAATTTCAAGAGATTCTATTAAAGCGTAATTTTTTACATATAAATGCGTGAGCATAAAGCAAAATAATGCTAACAAAAATAAGCAAATATTCAGCTGATATTAAAGAAGATGATACTTATTGTCCTAGTTTTTTCAACATCTTAAAATGTAAAACTATAGCTTCTGAAAATGACATTTCGCCATGATATGGTAAGCCAAATTCTTTTGCTGTTTGTTTTACTATAGGCGCTATTTTAGGATAATGCACATGGCAAACAGTTGGAAATAAATGATGTTCTATTTGATAATTTAAGCCTCCAACGAACCATGTTAATAATTTATTTTGCTCAGAATAATTAGCACTTGTAAACATTTGATGCGCAAACCAATTTTTTTCCACCACTCTGTTTTCGTTTGGTAGCGGATATAAAGTATGTTCAATTACATGTGCCGGCTGAAATACTAATGCTAAAATTAAACCTGCAACTACATGATATAATACATAACCTAAAAGAACCTGACCTACAGATGCATCAGTTAATAATATTGGAACTAATAGCATGTAGGATAAATAAAATGCCTTAGTAAGAATTACATAAAATAACTCTTTTCCATAAGTTGTTTTTTGTGCTTTTAGCAAGCCCATTTCATCATACTGCTTTAAACGGTTAAAATCTTTAACAATAATCCAGTTAAATGACATAAGAGCGTAAAAGAAAATTGCGTAAATATGCTGAAAACGATGAAACTTATATTTTGGTGCATGAGGTGAAAAACGAAGCACTTTAGCCGGGCTAATATCTTCATCTAAACCATGAACATTGGTATAAGTATGATGCAACACATTATGCTGAATACGCCAGTTTAATGCATGTCCGCCTACAATATTTAAGGATAAACACATTAAATTATTTAACTTTTGGTTTCTGGAATAGGCTCCATGATTGGCATCATGCATTACGGCAAGTCCTATACCTGCCAAACCAACCCCTGAAATGATCCACATTAAATAATACCATACAGTTCCTGTAAGCAAATCAGACACTATAAAGGCATAAGGTATGAAGTGAAGAGCAAACATGAAAAATGTTTTACTGTACATTACCCAGTTTCCGTCTTTGTCCAGATTATTTTGTTTAAAGTATTCATCAACTCTTTGCTTTAGAGTAGATGCAAAAGCTGCTGTTTCTTTATCAGCAAAACGAACAGGATTAAATGTACGCATTAAACTTAATTTTTTACATCATATTCTCATCTTATAACACCCAAATTTTATGATGTTTTATTTGCACAAATTTAAAGATAATTTAAT
>CALKJP010000168.1 GCA_937995645.1 uncultured Bacteroidia bacterium | reverse complement strand
ATTTGATTAATAGTTACATCTGTGCCGGCATTTGCTGTTGGGTTGGACAATACAGAAACATATAATGTATCATAAGAAGAACATGAACCATTAGATACCATCACAACAAATGAAGTATCAACTGTTGTTGAAACATTAATTATGTTTGTTGTATCTCCGGTATTCCACAAATAAGTTCCTCCGCCACTTGCAGTTAATACATACTCTTTACCGCTACACATGCTTGTGGTTCCAGAAATCTGCGCATTGGGCTGTTGTAAAACACTAATGTTAACACTTGCGGAATCTACACACCCTGCATTAGTTGTTACAACAACACTGTATGTAGCAGGTGTGGACGGTGAAACGGTTATTGAGCTACTTGTATTTCCATTATTCCACACATAACTTCCTCCTCCTGTAGCTGTAAGAGTTGTTGATTGCCCTTGACAAATAGTAGTATTACCTGATATTACAATATTTGGTAAAGGATTCACCACCACATTTATACTGTCAATTCCAATACATCCATTTGCATCGGTTACGGCTACATAGTAAGTAGTAGTAGCTGTAGGAGAAACAGTTACACTTTGATTAACCCCTCCATTACTCCAGTTGTAAGAGCTGAAACTTCCGGTAGTTAAGCTTGCTGTTTGTCCTTGACAAATAACGGAATCGCCAGTAATTACTGGAGAAGGAGCAGGATTAACTATAATAGTTCCGGTTGCATTTACTGTTCCGCAACCACCTGTTAATGGAATGGTATAGTTAAATGTACCTGTTGAAGTTGGTGTCCCACTTATGGTAATAGTATTGGCATTCCATGTTGCTGTTACTCCCGCAGGTAAGCCGCTTGGCGTACCTATGCCGGTAGCGCCTCCGGTAGTATGTGTAATAGCAGGATTTATTGTTTGGTTAACACAAGCCGATGCCGATATAGGTCCACTAACCGTATTATTTGATATAACGGTAATAGTTCCAGTTGCATTAACCATTCCGCATCCCCCTGTTAAAGGAATGGTATAATTATATGTACCGGTTGCGGAAGGAGTTCCGCTAATGGTAATGGTATTGGCGCTCCATGTTGCTGTTACTCCCGCAGGTAAGCCGCTTGGGGTACCTATACCGGTAGCACCTGTTGTAGTTAATGTTATTGCAGGTGATATGGCTGTGTTTACACACACGGTTGCATTTGATGTTCCTGTAACTGTATTTTCAGGGTTTACAGTAATCGTACCTGTTGCATTTACTGTACCACACCCTCCTGTTAGTGGAATGGTATAGTTAAATGTTCCGGTTGTTGTAGGAGTACCGCTTATGGTAATAGTATTGGCGCTCCATGTTGCTGTTACTCCCGCAGGTAAGCCACTTGGGGTTCCTATACCGGTAGCACCTGTTGTAGTTAATGTTATTGCGGGTGATATGGCTGTGTTTACACACACGGTTGCATTTGATGTTCCTGCAACTGTATTTTCCGGATTTACCGTAATAGTGCCCGTTGCATTTACAGTACCGCAACCACCTGTTAATGGAATGGTATAGTTAAATGTTCCTGCAACGGTTGGGGTGCCGCTTATGTTAATGGTATTGGCATTCCATGTTGCTGTTACTCCCGCAGGCAAACCGCTTGGTGTACCAATTCCCGTTGCTCCGGTTGTTGTGTGGGTAATATTAGGCGATAAAGCTGTATTTATACAAAGCGTTGCAGAACCTGGCCCTGTAACGGTATTTGTAGGATTTACTATAATTGTTCCGCTTGCATTTACTGTTCCGCAACCTCCTGTTAATGGAATGGTATAATTAAATGTTCCTGTAGTAGTAGGTGTACCACTAATAGTTATAGTATTAGCATTCCATGATGCAGTAACCCCCGAAGGTAAACCGCTTGGTGTTCCAATTCCTGTTGCTCCACCTGTTGTATGGGTAATTGCGGGTGAAATTGCTTCGTTCACACAAACAGTTTCAGAAACAGGACCTGTAACCGTATTGTTGGAAATTACCGTAATGGTTCCGGTTGCATCAACATTACCACACCCCCCGGTTAATGGGATGGTATAATTATAAGTGCCAGTTAAAGTTGGAGTACCACTTATGGTAATGGTATTAGAGTTCCACGATGCAGTAACTCCCGGAGGTAAACCGCTTGGTGTTCCAATTCCTGTTGCTCCGGTGGTAGTATGCGTAATGTTAGACATAGGAACATTTACACAAACCGTTGCAGATTCTGGACCTGTAACAGTATTTAAGGGGGTAACATTAACTGTAATGGCGGTTCGTGTAGTACTTACACAAGTTGGGTCAGACCCTGATACGGTTTCTACATAATAGGTGGTTGTTGAACCGGGAGAAACGGTTAATGGAGTAGCTCCTAAATTAGTACCACCAGTGGCAGCGGTATAAACATTGTAATTGTTTCCTGGGCCTCCACCACTTGCGGTAATTGTAGTAGAACTGCCGGCACAAATTGGATTGGGGGTGGCTGAAACTGTGGTTGGGGCTGGTGGTGGAATACAAACTGTTTGAATACATTGTACTGCTGATGCAGGAGTAATGTTAGTTACTACAGGAGTAATGGTAGTATTGGTTACAGTATTAGAATTCCAACTGTTATATATTGGTGTACCATAAGTATATGAAGGCCCATCGGTTGTAAGATTTACGTTGGTAGCAGCACAAGCAGTTGGTGCATTCCCGTTTACATCTGTTTTTATAAAATGTAAATCATGTCCGGTTCCGGATAAATTATATGAAAGACCAATATATCCTCCATCAGACACCTGTTCGCCATAAGGTAAAATAGATGCAAAATTAAATGTGTGTTGCCTTGACCATGCTATAGCATTGTTAGAGGGGTTAATTTTAAATAATAAATTACCAAAGGAAGGAAAAGGTAAATAATTAGCCCAAACAGCATATTGACCATCACTGGTTTCAAAAATTCTATTAGGTATCAAAGGAAAATAAGGGCCTAATAAAGGAACTAACATACCTCCTCCTACTCTTCTTATCCAGGTAGGATTTGACCATGTGGCTCCAGAGGATGGTAATCTAAGTAATATACATGGTCGTGTGGTACCACCGGCATTATCTGTGCCGGAAAATATGGGCAATCCTGCGGCTGTTTTAGATGCTGATGCTAAACTTTTACTTGATTGAGAGGTGCTGTTTGATGGATTATCAATTTGACGGTGCCATAAAATATTACCTGCAAAATCAGTTTTTAAAAACATTGCATCGGTTGGAGTTGTATCTTCACAATCGCTATCAAAAGTTGAAAACACATTGTTTACTTTGTAGTTACCGATTGCAATATAGCCGTCTGTAACTTCAACTACATCTACGAAGCTTGCATCGTTGTATATTCTATTTGCGGGAGTAGCTGAGGTTACATAATATCTGAAAACCCTATGCCATTGGTGCAATCCACTTGCATCAAATTTTACGATTAAGGGAGAAGATATTACTTCTGTTGCCGGACCGCTACAACTTGGATCGTTATTGGTTACAGGAGAAAATTTTACTTCGGGACCTGCTCCATCGGGATCATAACCTATTACATAACCAACACATAAATAGCCTCCGTCATTAGTTTTTATAACTTTATTAAAAAAAGCACCATCGGCTTGAGCAATGGAAAATCTTCGTCCACTAATAAAATTTCCGTTTGCGTCAACAAAAAATAAAAATGCAGGACCACTATCGCTTCCCCCACACACATAATACCTGTTTAAGGCGGCATCTTTTTTAAAATCGCCAAACATAAAACTTAAGCTGGCATCGGAATAGCGCTTAGCCCACATCAAGTTCCCACTACCATCTATTTGACTTAATGAAGAAACAAAAGGGATAAAGTTTGAGTGAAATCCGGAGAATATATAATTATCGGCAGTTAAGGCCTCTGTAGCATTTACGGGTAAATCAAACAAAGCCACATCATAATTTATTCTAAATGTAGTTTGTGCGCTTGCTGTAATAAAAGCTACAAATAGGAATAATGCCAATAAAAATCTTAGCTTTTTCATACGGATTTGGTTTTGGAGTTTTATATACAAATTTATCGAAAAATCAAGTAATATAATAGAGGGCTGCCCCCTCAATTTTTTTTTGCAAAACAAATGGGATAGAACGTATGCTTAAAACTGAAGAAACAGTTAATAAAAAGCAGATATCAAAAAATTATTAAATTTTCATATTACAACTCTTTAATTGAATCTAGCAACTCTTTATTTTCAATTACCCAATGCAAAAGGCTGTTATTGCGAGCATCAAGGCCTAATTTTTTACAGATGCGTGAGCGATAATTTTCTACTGTTTTTACTGAAACAAATAATAGTTCGGCAATTTCTTTACTTGACAAGCGCTTGCTAACCAATTTCAATGTTTTTAATTCTACTTGGGTAAGAGATTGTAAGGTTTCTCTTAATTGATTTAGTTCTTTATCTATTTGATGTGTAAAGAAACTTATACCCCTTCCTATATAAATTTGGCCATTTAATACTTCATCTATACATTTTTCGATTTCGTTTGCAGAATTATCTTTTACAATGTAACCTTTGGCTCCGTAGAGAAGTGCTTTTTTTAAGATCTCCTCTTCTTTATACATGGTGAGGATGATAATTGCGGTGGGTATATTCTCTTCGTTTAATTGTTTACAAACTTCTAAACCGTTTTTTTTTGGCATATCAATATCAAGAATGGCTATTTGCGGTTGCATTTTTTTTATAACAGTATATGCCTGATCTCCGTTTTCGCATTCTGTTAATTGCAAATTTTCAAATGCAGAATCGAGAATAAAAGCCAAACCTTTTCTAAACACCGGGTGATCGTCTGCAATAATTATTTGCATAATTTATAATTAAATTCAAAACAGGTATTTTATTTCTGAGTGTTTCTTATAGTTCTAATTTTAATGTAAGTTTAAAGCCTTTATCGCTTTTATCGTCAAAACTTAAAATACCATTGATTATACGCACTCTTTCTCGAATTGACATAAAGCCCATACCATTAGAAAATTCATTTTTGCTTATTCCTTTCCCATTATCTTGATATGTTAATTTTAACAAATCATTTTCTTTTTTGATAGCAATTTTGAGTGCAGTGGCATTAGAATGTTTTAAGGTGTTGTTTATACATTCTTGTATAATTCTATATAGATGTGTTTTCTTTTCAAGATCTAAGGATTCTGTTTCTTCACATATTTCAAAACTGCATACGATATTGGTATCCCGTTGAACTTTATCGAGCATATTTGCTACAGAACGTGTTAATCCTATTTTTTCTAAAAAGGAAGGATACAGATTTCTTGAAATCTGACGTGTTTGTTCAATTATATCTCCTATAGCTTCTTCTAAGCCTTCTAAATTTTGAATTTGGCCTTGATTAAACAAATGTACTTTTGATTTTATTACAGATAATGATTGTCCTATATCATCATGCAAATCTTTTGATATGCGACTTCGTTCTTTTTCAACATTTTCGATAAGTTTCGAAGAAAATTCTTGTTGTTGTTTACGAGTAATTCGAACATGTCTTACATAAAGCCCTCCTCCAACCAATAAAAGTAAAAATGCTGATGTTCCTAATATTATACGAATTCTGCTTTGACGTTTTAAATTTTCTTTTTCTAATTCTGCTGCTCTGTTTTTTTCTTTCATTAAGGCATTTTCTTTTTTCTCAACATCGTATCGGATTTCTAATTCGGCCAAGTCTTTTTTATTTTTTAATGCTTCTACGCTGTCACGTAAATGATAATAATTTTTTAAATGCTCTAAGGCCTTTTTGTAATTATTTGTTTCTTCATAAATTGCAGAAAGAATACTTTCTGCAAGAATTACATCTTCTACAACATTGTTTTTGCCAGCTACTTCATGTCCTTCTTTTGCAAATTTTTCTGCTTCAGCATATTGCTTTTGAGCTAAATAACCCCTTGCTTTTGTTAATATTGCTTTAGAAACAAAATCATAAATATTGCTTTTTTGAAACACAAAAAGGGCTGAATCGTAATAAACTAAAGCATTTTTAAAATCGTTCATATTGTAGTATGCACTTCCAAGATTTAAAAATGATACGCCAATTGCTGTTGGAAAGCCTAATTGCTTAGCATATCCCAGTGATTTTTTATAGTGTTCGAGGGCTTTGTTTTGATTGTTTTCATCCATATATAAGAGCCCAATGTTTATAAGCAGATTGATAGCTAAGCGATATTCTTTTTCTTGTTCTGCTATTTTAAGTGCTCTTTCAAATTCATCTATTGCTTTTTTTCTTTTACCTTCTCTTAAATATATCAGTCCTAAATTATTAAGTATTATTGCTTCTTGTCGTTTGTTATTGGTTTGTTGAGCTAATTTTAATCCTTTTATATAATAATTTAAGGCATCGCTTGATAAACCTTTTCCTTCATACAATAAACCTAATCCGTTTATACATTCTAGTTGATTTATGTAATCTTTTCTTTGTTCTGATTCTTCAGCAATTTGTTTAAAAAGCGATTCTGCAATTTGGTCATCTCCTTCGTCTTTGGCAATATATGCTAATCGAATTTTAATTGAATTTTGAAGTGTTTTATTTTTATCTTTTATAGCTAAATCCAAAGCTTTTTTATACCATTCTTTGGATTTATTTTTCTTTTGTGAAAAATAAAAATAGTTACCATAATACTGTAAAATTTCAGCTTCTTTTGAAAGCGAGTTTTCTTTTCGGGCAATTTCAATAGCTTTTTGGCCCAATTGAAACACTTGGGCAGAGTCGTAATAGGTGCTAATCTGAATTTTTTTCTTTATTGCTTCAAATTCGCTTTCATTTTGTGCTGATGAAGTGTTTATAAAAAACAGTAAGGAGACTAAAAAAATTAATGGTTTGCTATTCATAATACTGCGAATGTAATCCATTTTTTTTTAAAAAAACAACTATTTAATAGGTTTTACCCTGCCATTTTCTAATTCTGCGATTTATTTTATCGGTTACTAAATACATTGCCGGAACCGCAACCAGCGTTAGGAAGGTTGCAAAGGTTAAACCAAAAATTACTGTCCACGACATGGGACCCCAAAAGGCTACATTATCACCTCCAAAATAGATGTCGGGATTAAGATTTTCAAGCAAGCCAAAGAAGTCTATGTTCATTCCTGTTGCTAAAGGTACCAACCCTAATACGGTGGTAATAGCTGTAAGCAATACAGGACGCAATCGTGTTTTACCGGCCTCCACTATGGCTTCTTTTGCTTCATTAAGAGGCAAAATATCATCATCGTCCATCTTCTTTTCATCGCGTTTACGTTTACGCACCAAATCGGTATAGTCAATCAACACAATGGCATTGTTTACAACTATGCCTGCCAGCGATACAATACCTATGCCTGTCATCATAATTACAAATTCCATATTAAAAATTGACAAACCAAGGAACACACCTATGGTGCTAAAGAATACAGAAACCATAATAATAAATGGCTTGATAACCGAATTAAACTGTGATACTAAAATTAAAGTAATTAATGCAATAGCAATTAATAAGGCTTTGGTTAAAAAAGCCATTGATTTTGCTTGCTGTTCTTGTTCTCCTGTAAATTTATATGTATAGCCCTCAGGCATTGGATAGCTTGCTAAAATTTCTTTTAGTTTATTGTTTATTTCTGTTGCATTGTATCCTTCTAACACATTTGAAGAGAGGGTTATTACCCTGTTTAAATCTTTTCGTTTTACAGCGCCAAAAGTGTTGCTGTTGTAAAAGGAAGCAACAGATGAAATAGGTACTTGTGAAATGCGTCCATTGGTAGGGTCGCGGAAGGTGATTTTTTGATTCATTAAAGCAGCGATGTTATAACGGTAATAATTATCTAAGCGCAATTGAATTGGATATTCTTCTTCACCTTCTTTAAATTTTGATATTTCTTTTCCAAATAAGGCATTTCGAATAGCGGTTCCTATTTGTGCTGTTGAAACACCAAACATACGTGCTTTATCTCTATCAATAGAAACAATCATTTCGGGTTTGCTTACTTCTAAATCTATTTTCAAACCTTCAATCCCTGAAATGTTTTCTTCATCAATTAATTGTTGAATATCATCGGTTATAAATAAAAGTTTTTCAAAATCTTCACCAATAATTTCGAGATTGATGGGTTTACCAACCGGTGGGCCTTCTCTATTTTTATCAACAGATATTCGAACTCCGGGATAATCTTTAACGTTTTCTGAAATTAATTTCATTACATCTGAAGTTTTTTTCCCTTTACGTTTATTAAACTCTACAAATGAGATTGTTATTCGTGCTTTATTAGGTGTATTGCCTTGGCTTGGGCCTTCATTAGGGTCATTTGAGCCTTCTCCAACATTTGAAACTATGGAAGAAATAATGTCTTTATCATCTTTTGTTAGTTCAAAAATTTGTTTTTCGATTTTTTTAACGATAGAATCTGTTGCGGTAATATCAGTACCAATAGGAGCTTCAACAAATACATTGATATACTTTGGTTCATTTTTGGGAAAAAATAAAACTTTGGGGGCTCTAATTCCTAAAAGCGCAAGTGAAAAAATCATCAGTAATGGCAAGTACACTGCTATTAGTAATATCGGGCGTTTTCCGTTTAACCAGTATCTTAGTGTACGTTCATAAAAATTTTCTAAACGGGGTAATACATTATTCTGAAACCAGATGCTTGAGGGTTGTAAACCATAAGTATTTATAAAAGTTAAAACAGCAAAAGTGAATAATAAATTACCAATTGCTATTTTGCCCATTAGTAAAAACAAGATTCCCAAACTGACAAAAATTCCGGCATATTTCAATGCTTTTTTTAAGTTGGGTTTGTATTCAGCATCTTCTTTTTTGATATAATTTGAAAGAAACACCGGATTAACAACCAATGCCACAAACAATGATGCAGAAAGTACAATGATTAAAGTCATTGGTAAAAACTTCATAAACTCTCCAATTAAATCTTTCCAAAACAGCAAAGGAAAAAATGCAGCAAGGGTAGTAGCTGTAGAAGAAATAATTGGCACGGCAATTTCTCCTACTCCATTCCATGCTGCTCGTAAAGGAGACATTCCTTTTTCGGCATACAAACGATATACATTTTCTACTACCACTATGGCATTATCAACCAACATGCCGAGTGCAAGAATTAATGAGAATAATACCACCAAATTCATGCTTACTCCCATAAATGATAGGATGGCAAATGACATGAACATAGATAGCGGAATTGCAATACCTACAAACATAGAGTTACGCAAACCAATAAAGAAAAGTAATACCAATACTACCAGTATTACACCCATGATTATACTGTTTTCTAAATTCGATATCTGATTGCGGGTATTTTGCGATTGATCGTTGGTAATAGTTACCTGTAAATCTGCGGGTAAGCGAGTTTTCTTAAAATCAGCTATCAACAAATTAATTTTATCGGTTGCCGATAAAAGATTTTCGCCACTCTTTTTAATTACGTCTAAAGATACAACCGGAAGTCCATCTAAACGGGCAAAACTTTTGGGTTCTTCGTATCCGTCAATTACTTTAGCAATATCACGTAAATACACAATTTTTTCCATCTCGTGTTTTACAATGATATTTTCAATATCACTCACATTTTTAAACTCTCCTACTATACGAATATTTCTGCGGTTGTTGCCTAATAAAATATCTCCACCCGACATGGTCATGTTTTCAAACTTAATGGCATTTTCAATGTCGTTAAACGATAGCTCCATGGCCTCCATGCGTGGCAAATCAACCACAATGCTTATTTCGCGTTTTAGAGCTCCTTTTAAATCAACACGCTTTATTTCATCAATATTTTCTAATTCCTCTTGTAAATCTTCGGCATATTTTTTTAAATCATCTAAACTATAATCACCGGAAAGATTTATGTTCATAATTGGAAATTCAGAGAAATCAATATCCATAACTATGGGATCCATATCCAAATCAGATGGTAAATCTTTTTTGGCTTTATCAACTGCGTCTTTTACATCATTTAGCGCCTCTTCCACATCTACATCGGTATTAAATTCAACAAATATGGCAGAGTTATCTTGTACCGATGTTGATTTTAAATTTTTTATACCATCAACGGATTTTATTTGTTTTTCGAGGGGACGAGTTATTAGGTTTTCTATATCAATCGGAGAGTTCCCCGGATAAACGGTGCGTACATATATAGTTGGCATTTTTAATTCGGGGAATAACTCTTTTGGCATAGAGATATAAGCCCCTAATCCGAAAAATATAATCAACAATGTAATAATCATTACACTGGTTTTATTTTTTAGCGACCAGTTGGTAAGTAAAAAGCCTTTATCGTTTTCTTGTATTTTATTTTGAGAATTACTGCTCATAAATTTTTCTTTTTTTGAAATATTATTTGGTTCTTATTATTGCACCATCTGATACTTCGTTATATCCTGCTGTAATAACTTTATCATTAGGGTTTAAACCTTCAGTTATCATTGTTTGGGCTCCACTTGTTTTCCCTATTTTTACGTATGTTTTTTGGGCAATTAATTTTCCTTCTTTATTGGCTGTTGTAAATAAATAATCTCCTTTAGAATCTTTACCCAAAATCATTGTTGGAACAACAATTACAGAGTCGGCCTCAAAATCTTTTATTTTAAGCATTCCAATAGCATTTGGTTTAAGTATTTGATCTTTATTAGGTAAGCTAACTTCAACTTTAAACGTTCTGTTTTTTAAATTAATCACATTAGAGGTTCTGTTTATTTGAGCTTCCAGATTTTCAATGCCTAATGCAGGAAATCTAACACTTGCTTTATCACCCTGTTTAACTGATTTAACATACATTTCAGATACGTCAGCTAACATTTTCATGTTATTTAAATTTACTAATTGCAAAACAGGGGTGCCAGGCATAACCATTTCACCTTCTTTGCGATATATTTCATCAATCACTCCTTCTCCGGGTGATTTAATTATTGATAGCGATAATTGCGTTTGCAATGTTTTTAATTTTTTTTCTAAACTTTCTTTGTTATTTTTTGCTTGTAAATATTGAATTTCTGAACCAATATTTTGTTCCCACAATTTTTTTTGACGCTCATACATAGTGGTAGCTAATTCAAGCGCTGTTTTAATCTCATCTATGCTACTTTCGATAGTTGCTGTATTTAGTTTAACCAATATCTGACCTGCACTAACTTTTTGGCCTTCTTTAACCAAAATAGATTTTATTTGCCCTGCTGCTTCTGCACTTAAAGTAACATTATCGTCTGTAGCAACCGTTCCACTTACTTCAAAAAAATGCTCAAATTTTTCAGGTTGAATTAATTTTGTTTCAACTAAAATTCCTATATCAGAAGTTGTGGAAGTTGTATCTAATGCTGCAATTTCTTTTTCTAGAATGGCAATTTTCGTTTTTAAATTGTTTAACTCGCTTTGATATTTTGCCAGTTGCGATTTTTTCTTTTCTAAATCTCCATTACTCTTATTTCCGCATGATGCTAAAAAAACGATAAGAGATAGCGCTGTAAGGGCTCTCATATAATTTATTTTTGATTTATTGTTTACAGATGATGTCATGAATAGTATTATTTATTGTTCATTATTTTTTCCAAACGAGCTTTGCTATTTAGTAAATCCAGCATAGCATTTACATAATTGCCCTGTGTGCTTAAAAACTGCCCTTGTGCTTGAGCTAATTCTAAACTGCTCGCTAATCCTTCTTTGTATTTAATAAGTGTTTTGTTGTAAATTTTTTCGGTAAGGTTTAAATTTTCTTTTTCAATCATGTAGCGTTCCATAGCTGTTGTAAAATCTGCCTTTGCGCTTTCTGACTGAATTTTAAGACTTTGCTCTATTTGCTTTTGAGTGTTTAATATTTTGGCATACTCTTGTTTTGCTTGACTTATTTTGGCGCCTTTCATGCCACTATCAAAGATGGGTATTGATATTTTTAAACCCCAAAGTGTTGTTGGAAACCACTTTTTATCCTTATCAAAAATATCAAAATCATTTCTCAAAGCATTTTGTGTGTGCGAAAAAAATGCGCCTACAGAGGGCAGGTAGCCATATCGCTCTCTTCTTAAACTAAGCTTTGCTAAATGGGCCTGAGTTTGTAATAATTTATAATCAAGATTATCGCTATATTTAAACTCTGTAGTGGCAAGTGTTTCAGCAGTATTGTCAGAAATTAATGATCTCATGTTATCGGTTAAGGTAATTTCTGCATCAACATCGAGCCCCATTTGAAATTTTAAAAGCTTGTAGGCTAATTCGGTTTGTTTGTTTAATCGGTTTAAACTATTGGTTAATGTTGCAACACTGACTTTCATTTGATCTACATCCTGCTCTTCTGCAAAACCAGACTTATAAATGGCTTCCGTTTCTTTTAGTATTTTATTCATATTATCTAACGATTGTTGAAGCACTTTTTTATTTTCTTCGGCTACAATTACTGTATAATATGCTTGAGCTACAGCCTCTTTTACATCATTTTCGGTTTTGCTTAATGAAAGTTTTGAAACCATGGCATACGATCGTGATGCTTGTAAGGCAACAATGTAGGAACCATCAAATATCAATTGCGATGCTGTTAATCCGGCATTGGTATTGTAATCAGTTCCAAAACGTAGTGGAACCAACTCCTTAGGATCGGCCATTGGATTAAAAGCGTTTGCCGGCAACACCTGTGTTGGTATATCTATAAAATTTTGAAAATTAATTTCTCCTTTTACTTGAGGCAAACCAATTGTAGTTGTTTCAAATATTTTCTTTTCGGCAATTTTCACATCAGCTTGGGCATTTTTTACTGCGTAGGAATTTTTTAAAGCATATTCCTGAGCGTCCTTTAAACTATAAGCTCCAGCCGATTTTTTTTCCTGAGCATACAAATAGCTTGAGGAAACAAAAAGCAGAATAAATGCAAACTTTTTAAAATGATTCATATTTCTGTTTATGTGTTTTAAAAAAGTAATTCGATCGTTTTTAGTTTTTTTTCTAAGTATTTTAATCCTTTTGTAGTAGCCATTCCGCGAATATGTTGTTTTAGCATTTCTAAATAAACTTTGTTAAATGCAAACTTGTCGGGAGGAAATACAAATGGATCGAAAACAACATCGGCTTTAGAGACATAAAGTGCAGCTAAAATTTCAGGATTTATATCATCTCTAAATAAGCCCTCCTTTTTGCCTTTTACAATATTGGAGTATATGCTTTTGTATATAAATTTTCGTTTATGTTCGCCAAATTTTTTCCATGCAGTGGGATGATACTTTTCTAAATCGTAGTGGATAGATGGATGAATTTTTTTTAGTGTTTCATTTACCATTATTGCTATTTGTATTAAATCATCTATTGCATTACCCTCTAAATTTTCAAGAGATTTTATATAACATTTATCGGTCTCTAGATGTTTATCAAGAATGGCATGAACTAATTCATCTTTATTGGCAAAATATAGGTATAATGTTTTTTTTGATATTCCCATATTTTTGGCAATATCATCCATCGTTACGCTCTTTATGCCGAACTTCATAAAAAGTTCAAAAGACTGAATTAGTATCTGCTCTTTCTTATCCATCGGGGTGCAAAATTATATCTTTTATAACAATTGGAAACATTTTTTGTTTTTTTTGTTTCTTCTTCAACTTCTCTTAACAACACTTAAAGATTAACAAACTCTTAATATTGGCTTTAGTTTAAACTGATGAAAACATTATTTTTTTGCATTGTAATAAATAGCACACTCGTTGCCCTACATAATATCATCGGTGTGGTTTTGGTTGATTTTAAAAAGAGCTTCAAACGAGAAGCTCTTTTTTATTTATCTTTAATAACTTAAATAAGAAAACTTTAATCCGGAAGAATCTTTGGTAAAAATATATCTATTGAAATAACTTTAAATTTGCTAAAACATCGTAAGTGTATTTAAAAATACACTATAAAAACTTTATCCTTGTTTTGGAAATAGAAATTGGAAATTTTAATACCAATTGGAGTTGACTGGTGAACTAAATCCGTGTTAACACTGTCATCATACATGGATTCCCGTAGAAGATTTCGATAAAAATTCTTTTGCTCAATATTAATGAAATTGCTTACAAAATCGTAATCGCTGTAAATCAGAAAGAAGTATTAATACTTTATTGAGCATGAGCAAAATACAGCATATGAAGTATTGAATAAAAAAACAATTGCGTGGAATTTTGAGTAAAATTTAATTCTATGCAAGAGAATAAAAACAATGCTTTTATACTTCCGTATGGAAAAATAAATGGTACTAGTATGTAATTATACTTTGGTCCATGTGCGATCGGCAAGTTGTTTTACTCTTGCTATAAATTTTTCGAAAGGTAATTTTTTACCCCATTCTTCCGGAGAAATCATGGATAAAATGGTTTCTCCGTTTTTATTTTCATAGAGATAATAAATGTGATTGATTACAGGCGTAAAATTCATTTTTGCTTCATAAATTTTATGCGATAATGCTTTGCGTTCCTGAATTTCTGCGGCTTGTTTTGCCAACAATTCTATTTGCTCACGAATTTGCTTTAATTGCATATCCGTTTGCTCTTCCATAGCATTTAATGCCTGATGTTTAATTACGCCTTCTTCTGTTGGTTTAACAACTGCACTACCACGGTTATGTGCATAAGGCAAAGAGCCGGGCGTTTCGGTAATTTTATCAGGGTCAATTGGATTATGAAATTCTTCTTGCATCATTTACAAATTTACAGACTTTCTATTTCATTTAAATATTTTTCAGCTTGTTGTAAAATTTCCGCTTTAGTATCTGGCTGCATTTTATCCCACACTTTATACATCATACCAATGCGTGGATTTTTTTCTAATAAATTTCTATTCCTGTCGTAAAAATTCCAGTACAAAGAATTAAAGGGACAGGCCTTATTGCCGCTTTTTTTTGATTTATCATAAATACAATTTTTGCAGTAATCACTCATCTTATCTATGTAAGCAGCAGAGCTTACATAGGGTTTAGTGCCAACAATTCCTCCATCGGCAAACTGGCTCATACCTCGCGTATTTGTAATTTCTACCCATTCAATGGCATCTATATAAATTCCCAAATACCATTTATCTGCTTCATCGGGATGAATACCGGCAAGCAAAGCAAAGTTCCCTGTAATCATTAAGCGTTGTATATGGTGAGCATAAGCATAATCTAAACTTTGTTTTATGGCATGATGTAAGCAGTTCATGTTGGTTTTCGCATTCCAAAACCACTCAGGCAATTTTGCCTGATGATTAAAAAAATTGAGCTGACTATATTCGGGCATTTTTGCCCAGTAAATGCCTCGCATATATTCGCGCCACCCTAATATTTGACGTATAAAGCCTTCTATTTGTGAAATAGAAATTTCATTCGGTCTTTTTTCCCATTCAAAGATGCAGCGCTTTATCACTTCTTGCGGAGAAATTAATTTTACATTCATTCCAAACGAAAGACGCGAATGAAAAATACTCCACGATTGGCTTGTCATTGCATCTTGATACGTTCCAAAAAGGGGAAGGAGATATTGAGCAAAATAATCCAGCAATTCTATATTTTCTTTACGTGTTATCGGCCAAATAAAATTATTCGCATCTATATTGCCAATGGTTTTAATTTGATGTTGTAACAATATTTCTACAATTTGATTTATGTTTCTATTAAAAAGCTTAGGATTTGGTAAAGAAAATTTTTCAGGAAGTTTTTTTCTATTTTCTGAATCAAAATTCCATTTCCCGCCAATCGGATTTTCTCCCTGCATCATAACACTGTGCTTTTTGCGCATGTGGCGATAAAAACTTTCCATCAAATATGTTTTCTTGCCTTTAAAGAAATCTGCGAGTTCGTAACGAGTGGTGTAAAAATGTTCAGTATCGTAAGCTTTGTAAGAAATTTTTAATGTAGAACAAAATTCTTTTAATTGAACATCTAAACGATATTCATCAGGCAACTGATATTCAAAATGAGCAATATGATGTTCATTAATCAGGTTGTTGAGATTTTGAGTAAGCGATTGTGTATTTTTAGGGTCGTCTAAACCTATGTAGTAAACATTATGACCTTTACTTTTTAATTCTTCTGCAAAATGGCGCATGGCTAAAAAGAAAGCCAATACTTTTTGAATATGATGCTGCACATAATCAGTTTCTTGGCGTATTTCCATTATTACATATAATACATCCTTTCGCACATTATTAAACCATTGATGCTGAATATTTAGCTGATCACCAAGAATTAAACGAAGGGTTTTTCTAATCATATCTTAAAGAACAATATATTAATATCTTTGTTTAAAATGTGTTATGCTCAACGAATACATAAAATTTCTTACAGCCTTAAAGCAAAACAATCACAAAGAGTGGATGGATGCAAATCGAGATTGGTATTATAAAATACGTGTGCAATTAATAAATGATATTGAAAAAACAATTACTAATATTTCTAAAATAGATAGGCGTTTTCAAAGGCTTACCGCAAAAGATTGTATGTTTCGTATAAATCGCGATATACGTTTTTCAAACGACAAGCGTCCTTACAAAGAAAATCTGGCTATGTATTTTTCATTATTGGGCAAAAAAAGTTACGGACCCGGATATTATATACACATAGAACCCGGCAATAGTTTTTTTGCATGCGGCTGCTGGATGCCACCTGCAGATGTATTAAGTAAAATTCGTCAGGAGATTGATTATAACGGTAATGATTTTGTCAAAATATTAAAGGATAAGAACTTTAAAAAATATTTTAGCAAAATAGAAGGAGAAAAAGTAAAAACCACTCCGAAAGGGTACGACAAAGACAATCCAATGATTGAATATTTAAAATTGAAAAGTTACATCGTAACATATCCTTTTAGTGATAAAGAAATAAATGACGAAAGTTTTTTATCAACAAGTATTTCTCTCATAAAAGCTTGTCGCTCATTTCACGACTTTTTATTAACTGCAATTGATGAAGAGCATTAATCATAATCAATTCAAAACATCTGAAATTTTAGGTATTGACCTTGGAAATAAAGGTTCGGGAAACACTGCCTTATGTTTTCTGTCAAAAAATAAATTGCATTTTAAACAAACCCAAAAAGGCGAAGATGAATTTACGTTAATTTTAAATACAATTGAAAAATATTCAATCAATCTAGTTTGTATTGATGCCCCCTTAAGTTTACCTGGGGTTTATTTTGATATAAACAAATTTCATGATTATATGTATCGAGAATGTGATAAAGCCTGCAAAGCCATGTCGCCTATGTTTGTTGGCGCATTTACAGCACGTGCTATTCAATTAAAAAATCTGCTTAAATTAAAAAATATAAATGTTATTGAGGTGTATCCTAAAAAGTTGATTGAAACACTTAATCTTATAGCATACTATCCCAAGAAAAAAGAAAATAAAATTCCCGATAAACTGATTCGAAAAATAAAAAAAGAAATTACATACAGTTTTACTCACCCTAATACACCTCATCAATTAGATGCGCTACTATGCTGGTATAGCGGGTTTCGCTATTTGAATAAAAAAAATTTGAAATTTGGTAACAAAAAAGAAGGCATAATAATAATATAAATGTTACTCGAATTTACCAATAAAGGTATTTATTGTCCACAAGCCGATGTGTACATCGACCCATGGCGAACCGTTGATAAAGCAATCATCACACATGCACACTCTGACCATGCACGATGGGGAATGAAACATTATCTGTGTCATGAAAAAAGTAAGGCTATACTTCATCATCGCTTAGGAAAAGAAATTAATGTTGAAACAAAGAAATACAATGAACCATTTACCATAAACGGAGTAGGCTTTTCACTACATCCTGCAGGACATGTAATCGGTTCATCGCAAATTCGAGTTGAACATAAAGGTGAAGTATGGGTGGTTAGTGGCGATTATAAAACTGAATGTGATGGTATAAGCGATGCATTTGAACCTGTAAAGTGTAACACCTTTATTACCGAATGCACCTTTGGTTTGCCTATATACAACTGGCATCCTCAAATAGATGTTTTTAATGAAATGATAAGATGGATAAAGCAAAACGAAGCCGATAAAATAAACTCGGTAATTTTTGCTTATGCTTTAGGAAAAGCACAGCGAATTATTCAAAACATTTACCCGTATGTAGAAGAATTATATACACATGGAGCCATTGAAAATACCAATAAGATATTACGCGAAAGCGAAACAAATATTGCCCCAACTATCTTAATTAATAAAGAAAGCGATCTAAAAAAAATAAAAGGAAAAGTAATAATTGCCCCGCCATCTGCACAAGACACACCATGGTTAAGAAAATTGGAACCATATAAAACTGCTCTTGCAAGCGGATGGATGACCTTAAGAGGTGCCCGCAGAAGAAGAAATATTGACAAAGGCTTTGTAATAAGCGACCATGCCGACTGGAATGGATTAAACAGCGCAATTAAAAATACAGGATGCGAAACAGTAATTGCCACACACGGTTACACCGAAATTTTTTCTAAATGGTTGCGTCAAATCGGTTATAGGGCAATTGCTGAAAAAACACAATATGAAGGCGAAACTGCTGATATATCAAACGAGATAGCGTGAAACAATTTGTGGATTTATATAAGCAATTAGACGAAACCACTTCGAGCAACGAAAAAATCGCTTTGCTAAAAAATTATTTTTTATCGGCAAGTAATGATGACAGTTTATGGTGCATAGCGCTCTTTATAGGCAAACGATTTAAAAAACCGATAAGCTCTACACAACTCAAACAATGGGTAGCAGAAAAAACTAATTTGCCCTATTGGTTGGTTGATGAATGTCATCATATTGCAGGCGACCTTGGCGAAACCATTGCACACTTAGCCTATACAAACAATTCGGAAAAAAACATTCTAAAAAACCTTAATGAGATTATTATTGAAATTGCTTCGTTAAAAAACAAAAGTGATGATGATAAAAAAGCTTTCATTAAAGAATACTGGAATCAATTAACAAAAGATGAAATTTTTATTTTCAATAAACTGATAAGCGGCTCATTCAGGGTTGGAGTATCAGAAAAAATCATTATTAAAGCACTAAGTATAGCTTTTAAAATTCAGGAAAATGAAATTGCTCACAAATTAATGGGCAATTGGAATCCTTTTGAAACCAATTTAAACGAATTACTTTTTTCAAATCAAACAGAAAATTTTTCTAAACCATATCCTTTTTATTTGGCTTATGCCTTAGAAAATGAACTGAACAACTTAGGCCATACAAAAGATTGGCAAGCCGAATACAAATGGGACGGCATACGCGGGCAAATTATTTTTAGAAATCACGAAATTTTTATTTGGTCACGCGGGGAAGAATTAATTACGCATCAATTTCCTGAGTTTGAACATTTAAAAAAACATTTGCCAGATGGAACAGTGTTAGACGGAGAAATTGTAATATTAAAAAACAACGAGCTTTTAAGCTTTCAGCATTTACAAAAGCGTTTAGGAAGAAAAAACGTAAGCAAAAAAACTATGGAAGAACTTCCGGCCGCATTTATTGCCTACGACATATTGGAGCATCAGTCAAAAGACATTCGTCAATTACCTTTATCAGAAAGAAGAAATATTTTAGAAAACATTATTCCAAGCAATAATGTATTGATTCATCTATCTGAAAAAATTCATTTTTCAACATGGGATGAATTAAAAGAAATTCAACAAAAATCAAGAACAAAATCAGCAGAAGGATTAATGTTAAAACATCGAAATTCAAGTTATCAAGTTGGACGTAAAAAAGGCGATTGGTGGAAATGGAAAATAAACCCATATTCTATTGATGCCGTTTTAACCTATGCCATGCAAGGGCATGGACGTAGGGCTAATTTATTTACCGATTACACCTTTGCACTATGGCATAATGGCGAGCTGGTAACTTTTACCAAAGCTTATTCGGGATTAAGTGATGAAGAAATAAAAGAAGTAGATGCTTTTGTGCGTAAAAACACCATCGAAAAATTCGGGCCTGTAAGAAGTGTTACTCCTCAACTCGTTTTTGAAATTGCTTTCGAAGGTATTGCTTTTTCTAAACGTCATAAAAGCGGGGTGGCTCTTCGTTTTCCAAGAATTGCCAGATGGAGAAAAGATAAAAGCATATCGGAAGCAAATACCTTAGATGATTTAATAAAATTAATTTCTCAACATGTTTAATATTCATCAATGGCTTAAAACAAAAAAATGGCAAGCGTTAACTTTTCAAGAAGAATGCTGGAAAGCTATTGATGCGGGCAAATCAGGCTTTTTAAATGCTCCCACCGGAAGCGGTAAAACATACGCATTGTGGCTGGGAATTCTCAAAAAATTATCGCAACAAAAAAACAAGCAAGGTCTTAAAGCTATATGGATTACACCTTTACGTGCACTTGCTCAGGATATTAAAAAAGCATGTGAATTGCCTTGTATAGACAATCAATTAAAAATAAGTGTTGGCGCAAGAACAGGTGATACAGATTTAAAAGAACGTGCTGCACAAAAAAAAATGATGCCCGACTTATTAATTATTACTCCGGAAAGTTTGCATCTGCTCTTATCACAAAAAAACCATGAAAAACTATTTTGTTCTTTACAATATGTAGTAGTGGACGAATGGCACGAATTAATGGGAAGTAAACGAGGAGTACAGGTAGAACTGGGGCTTTCTCGATTGCGAGGCATTAATCCGACATTGCAGGTTTGGGGTATTTCGGCCACCATTGGTAATTTACAAGAAGCTGCAGAAATTTTACACCCAAATATAAAAGATATTGCATTTATTAGCTGCGAGTATGAAAAGCCAATAGAATTATATACCCTGCTACCCGAAACAATTGATAAAATGCCATGGGCTGGGCATATTGGTATTAAACTTATTGAGAAAGTTATTCCAATAATTGAACAACATCAATCAACTATAATTTTTACCAATACGCGTTCACAATCTGAAATTTGGTATCATGCCATAATGGAAAAAACTCCACATTTAGCCGGATTAGTTGCACTACATCATGGTTCGTTAAGCGGTGAAATTCGTTCGTGGGTTGAAAATGCACTACACGAAAGAAAACTAAAAGCTGTTATTTGCACTTCTTCATTAGATTTAGGCGTAGATTTTCGCCCTGTTGATTGTGTAATACAAATAGGAAGCCCTAAAGGTGTGGCGCGATTTATGCAACGAGCCGGAAGAAGCGGACATCAGCCCGATGCAAAATGTAAGATTTATTTTTTACCAACCCATGCTTTAGAAATAATTGAAGCTGCCGCTTTGCGCAATGCCATTAAACAAAAACATATTGAGCAGCGAATACCCTATGTAAGAAGTTTTGATGTATTACTGCAATATTTAACCACGCTTGCTGTTGGCGATGGATTTTATTCGGAAAAAATCTATCAGGAAATAATACAAACTCATTGTTTTGAAAGTATCAGCAAAGAAGAATTTAACTGGTGCTTACATTTTTTAGTTTATGGAGGAAAAAGTTTAACTGCTTATGATGAATTTAAAAAAATAGAAATCGAAAACACGAAATATGTGGTAAAAAGCAGAGCCATTGCCATGCGTCATCGTTTGCAAATTGGCACCATTGTTAGCGATAGTATGCTTACGGTAAAACTTTTAGGCGGGAAAAAATTAGGTAGCATTGAAGAATGGTTTATCAGCAAATTAAATCCGGGTGATGTGTTTTGGTTTGCCGGCAAAAGTTTACAGTTTATTCAAATTAAAGAAATGCAGGTGCTTGTAAAAAATGCAGGAAACAAAAAAGGAATTATTCCCGCATGGTTGGGAGGTCGCATGCCTTTATCGAGCGAACTATCAAGAATGATGCAGCATAAATTGCAGGAGTATGTGGAAAATAAACAACCAAAAGATGAATTAAAAGATTTAATTCCATTATTGGAGCTTCAAAAAAAACGATCATCCATAATTAATGAAAATGAATTTTTAATTGAAGAATTTACCGATAAAGAAGGGCATCATTTATTTTTTTACCCCATCGAAGGTCGCTTTGTGCACGAAGGCATGGCAGCTTTGTTTGCTCACAGAATTTCGCTAATTAAACCCATTTCGTTTTCAATAGCGTTAAACGATTACGGTTTTGAATTGCTCAGCGACCAAGATATTCCTATTAAAAAAGCAATAGAAAACAATTTATTTAATACCGAAAATTTACAAAGTGATATTTACAAAAGTGTAAACATTACCGAAATGGCCAAAAGGCGTTTTAGAGATATTGCAACCATTTCAGGTTTGGTGTTTAACGGATATCCGGGTAAGCAAAAAAAGACAAAACATTTGCAGGCATCATCGCAATTGTTTTTTAAAGTGTTTGAAGATTACGACAAAGAAAATTTATTGCTCCGCCAAGCGTTTGATGAAGTGCTAACGTTTCAATTGGAAGAATCTCGCTTAAGAAATGCTTTACAAAAAATTCAAAACAAAAAAGTGCTTGTAAAAAAATTGCTGAAGCCATCTCCTTTTTCATTTCCAATTATGGTTGACCGATTAAGGGAGCGCTTCAGCAACGAAGATTTAGAAAGCCGCATTGAGCGTATGCTAAAAAAATATGCGGACTAAACTATTTTACTTCAATTAATTTTTCTTTTGGAACGGCAGGTGTAATTTCTTTTTTAGGAACCACAACTTTCAATATGCCATCTTTATAATCGGCCTGAATACCTTCTGCATTCGTATTTTCAGGCAAAGTAAACGAACGACAGAATGATTGATAGTTATACTCTCTGCGAGTATATTTGCCGTCTTTATCCTTTTCTTCTTTTTCTTCTTTCTTTTCTGAGGAAATTGACAACACGTTGTTGTCTAATTTAATTTTAAAGTCTTCTTTATTTAACCCCGGTACTGCCATTTCAATTTTGTAATCGGCATCTGCCTCTTTAATGTTAACAGACGGCAAAGTACTGCCAAATTCTGTAAAGTTTTTGTTTGACCAATCAAAGAAATCTTTTGTAAAGAAATCGTCAAACAAAGTGCTTGGGAAAAAGCCTGTTCTTTTTGTTAAGTTACTCATATTACCTCCTTTTTTTAATTGTTTATATTTAGTTGTTATTCAATAAATGCTTCGGGTGTGCAAGGGTCGTTATTACAATAATTGTAAAGACCTGTATTATATTTTTATTTGATAAGGCAAATTTATTTTTGATAAAAACACATTACCATGACTTAAATCAGACAAGCAAATGATTTTTATCATATTTGCAGAAATGTATGCAATACTTGAAATAAGTAATCAACACTTTATTCTATTAAACCAAAAAGCTGTTTTTTGGAAAGAAAAAAAGATGCTTGTTATTGCCGACTTGCATTTGGGCAAAGCTTCTCATTTTAGAAAACATGGAATTGCCATCTCGCACCAATCAGCAGTAAAAGATTTAGAAAAACTACATGATATAATAATTGAATATACTCCACTTTCTATAATTTTTCTGGGCGATTTATTTCACAGCAATTATAATAAGGAATGGGAAAGTTTTATTGAGCTGAGAAAATTTTTCTCACATGTATTATTTATTCTTGTTAAAGGGAATCATGATATTATAAAACCAGAGTTATACCTCAAAAATCATATTTCATTAAATGAAAGCCTGAAAATCGAAGGGTTTTTATTTAGCCACGAAAAAAAAGAAAATGAAAAATGTGTTTTTCAATTTTACGGACATACACATCCGGGAATAAAAATTAAAGGATCAGGAAAATCAATTTTAAAACTCCCTTGCTTTGCTCAAAAAGAAAACGCTCTTATGCTGCCAGCATTTGGTGCACTCACAGGCTTACATCTTATTAATCAAAAAGACTATGACAAAATTTATGTAGTAGGTAACGAAAAAATTTATATTGTGTAAAAAAAAAAGGAGGCATAGCCTCCTTGTAACTAATTATGCCTGTGCTTTAGGTCGTAAACTTTTTGCTGCTTCAAACATACGTTTTACCCCTTCTTCTGTGTAATTTTCTTCTCCGCGTACGTCTTCAATCTCGTATGTTACATTTCCTATCTTCGTAATTACATATATATGATATTGCACCACACCGGCATCAGGAATTTCTGACTTATATAAAATAGCTGTTGGCTCATCTATAATATATGTTGATTTAAAAACAGCATCTGCTGCAATGTCTGCCTTCTTTTGATTCATATCGCCATCGCCTACTACTATTTCTATATTAAAATCTTTTCCTACTATAATTTGAGTTCCACCTAAAGGACCTTCCATTACTTGTGGCAAGCCTTTACCTGTTTCTTCATCAGGAATATTAATTAAACAAGGCAAACCGATAGTGCCATGTTGACTCAAATCATATTCAATCATTCCTTTGGGAATTGCTCCTGTTTCGCTTGTTTTTTCTTCATTTCCTCCACATGATGTTATAGATAATGTTGAAGTTGTGATTAATAATGTAAACAATATTTTTTTCATATCATTAGTTTTTAGATATTGTAAAGCAAACCTACGTGATTTTTAAAAAATAACATAATTCAAAAGCAAAAAAAATGTCGAAGCTAAAAGTTAGCTACATTTCCTATCCGCTTATCTTAAAACATTCGTTTCATTTAGCACATGGAAAAAGAAACGTAACTCCATGTGTATTGCTTAAAATGGAATGGGGTAATTTAATATCATACGGAGAAGCCTGTTTACCGCCATATTTAAAAGAAAATCCGGATAGTGTTATTGCCTATTTCGAAAGTATAAACTGGAATGTTTTTAATGAATCTGCTCCGCTTGATTTTTTAAACTATTTGAACAATCAGGAAAAAATAAATTACCCGGGAATGGCAGCAGTTGATATAGCTATTTATGATTTGGCTGGAAAATTAATGAATGTGCCATGTCATGAAATGTTGCATATCGAAAATAAATCAACCCCTTTACTTTCTTATACCATTACGTATGAAAAAGATGAAAGTGTTTTATTAGAGAAGATAAATGATGCGAAAGACTTTAAACAACTAAAATTAAAATTGGGAACAGCATACGATAAACTCTTTATTGATTTTGTATTAAAAAACTCTGATAAGCCATTTTTTGCAGATGCCAATCAAGGATGGAAAACATTGCAGGAAGCCATTTACATGACGGAATACTTGAAAGAAAGAAACTGTCTTTTTATTGAACAGCCTTTTTCAAAAGAAGCTTACAATCTAAGTTGTGAATTAAAGCAAAAAAATATTCTTCCGGTTTTTGCAGATGAGTCTATTGCTACATTTTCAGATTTAGAAAAATATCATTCTTGTTTTGATGGAATAACTATTAAACTAATGAAATGCGGAGGGATAAAAAATGCTATGAAACTTATTTACTTTGCTCGTAAAAACAATTTAAAAACCATGATGGGGTGTATGACTGAAACAAGCTGTGGAATAGCTGCTGCAACTCAAATAGCGCCTTTATGTGATTATGCGGATTTGGATGGTGCTCATTTAATTTCAAATAATCCGTTTAAAGAAATCATACTTAGCGAAGGGAGAGTGATGCTTCAAAAAAAATCGGGAACCGGTGTTGAGCGAACTCAATTTTCGATTCCCGAAACGTTTTAACTGCTTCTAAATTATTTTTTAGGAGCAGGAGCTTTTTTAGCAGCTGGCTTCTTTGCTGTAGCTTTTTTTGCAGCAGCAGCTTTCTTTGGAGCAGCAGCTTTTTTAGCAGCTGGCTTCTTTGCTGTAGCTTTTTTTGCAGCAGCAGCTTTCTTTGGAGCAGCAGCTTTCTTAGCAGTCGGTTTCTTAGCAGCAGCCTTTTTTGGTGCAGCTTTTTTAGCAGCTGGCTTCTTAGCTGCTGCTTTTTTAGCAGCCGGTTTAGCTGCTGTTTTTGTTGTTGCTTTTTTAGCCATGACTTTGGTTTTTTAAGTGTTAACTAATACGAAGTAAATCAAAATCGGGTTACACTCCTATATTTATCCACTTCAATTTTTCAACACTTATTTGTTGATAATCACATCTATAAAACAACAAATTGATTTTATAAAAATACGATATCTTCTGAATATATAATAAAATCAATCGTTTCCGAGCAACTGCTAAAAATTTATTTTCACAAAAAACACAAACTCTCAATTCTGTTTTTTCATTTTTAAAATGTTGTTTTCAGAAAATATTTTTTGTTTATACAAATTATTTTTCTTTCACCTTTACTCTTAGACCTTCTGAATGGCTTGTAAATTCAGGGGCGTACATACTTTGTATGCTTGTTATTCCATTTGAAAAATCTCCTTGATGAAACACTCGCAATGGATATTCAAATACATATGTGCCTTGGGGCAAGTAATCGAAAAAGAAATTAGTTGCTGCATCGCCTGTACTTTCATAATAACCCAAACCTCCTTGATAACGATAGCCTGAAAGTACGTTCAGTGGCTCAAAGCAGGATGCCCGCATATCTTTCATGTGCACGTATTCCATACTTCTGTCAACTCGTAATTCAATTCGCACAATTACTTTATCACCAACTTTTAATTCATGGTTTTTATCTAATGGAACAATTACATTTCCGGTTGTAGATGTTTTTTCAATAAACAATTTTTTGTTGAGTTTAAGAGGAGTTTCATGTACGGTAATTTTATCTAATTGCTCAAAATACTGCCAATACACTGCACCCCAACCAATCCCTTCATCATTTTTGGTAACAGCAATATTTCCCATTTGTGGATTTACATTTTTTTCTTTCCATGATGTTTTAAAATATCCTGTTCCTGCTTCAACTTTTAATCCTGAAATTTTAGAAGGATTAATTTGTATATCTCCTAATTTAATTTCTACATTATCAGCTGTGGTTTGTGTCCAGTCGCTTCCTGTTAATAAAAGCGCGTAACATGCTTCAGCTGTTGCTTTAGTAGTTTTCCAATCTTGTACCTGCTTTTGTTTTAATAACCAAATACGTAATTCATCCACCAGTTTTTTATCTTTTGCAACTTCATTAAAAACTTCCAGTAATAAAGAATGTGTTTCGATAGGTGCCTGATACCAGTAATATCCCGGAATATTTTCTTTCCAATACATTCCAAGTTCATCATGAAATAATGCATTTTCCTTTAATGATTTTACTATATCGTTTGAAATATTTTTATCTCCAGTACGATATAGCACCAAGGCAATCATCCCCTGTGCATAACGATTATTTTCTAACCAATATTTTTGCATTTGTGTATAATAATAATCGTATGCTTTTTGGTTTTGTGATGATACTTTAATATCTGTAAAGAAACTACGCGCATAGAAGTAATGTATCTGAAAATAATTAATTTGTCGTTTTGACAAATCGGCTTTATTTCTAACTAGGGATTCATAATCTTCGCGAATGCGGTTGTCTAGATAATTCACGGCATTTTTTAGAATGCTTTTTATCTCTTTATCTTCTTTTGCATTGGTGATATTCAAATGTTGAAGATGCCCAATGCCTGCAACGATATGTTGTGTAATGTATCTATCATCTCTCATTCCTTTAAACCACATAAATCCTCCGTTTGGTGATTGCAACTGCATAAGTTTTTTTCTTGCCGATGCAAGTTCTTTAGCCATACGGTTCATATCAAATAATAAGGCTACATGTTTTTTTCGTTCGCTTTCATTTTTTGCATCGAGTACCCAAGGCGTTTCTGCCAAAATCACACTTTTTAATTCCTGATTTTTTTCCAGATTAGAAAGTAGTGCTTCCGGAGAATCTATTTTCCAGCTATCGAAAACGGCTTTAATTTTTGGATGCGAATTTGCCACATGTGTTGCTATGCTATTAGCATAATAGCGACTAAATGTTTGCTCCGCACATTCGTATGGATACTCCATCATATATGGTAATGCCTGTATCGCATACCAAACGGGATTAGCGCTAAACTCCAATGTAAGCTGATGATTTCGTAATGTGGTTGAACCGTTATTCTGATTAATCAGTTTTTCAAACGTAAATTTTTTAGTTTGATTTCCTCTTATGGGTAATGGCATTGTTTCAGTAACCAACATTCGATTGGTTAAAACAGGGATAACGATTTCTTCTCCATCGCTGTGTTTACCTGATTTTGCAGTGGTACGAACAATTACTGCATATACTCCCTCAGGAATAGAAATAGTCCAGCTTGATGAAGCACTTTGTTCTTTTTTAGCTGTAAATATTTTTTGCTTTTCATTATTAAAAAAAAGGCGATCTAACGATTCGCGCGTATATGCATCTAAAAACTGAAGTTCTACCTGTCCTTGTATATCTTTTTCTACTAAATTATTTATTTTTACTGAAATGTTTAATTTATCGCCTTCTCTGAAAAAGCGAGGCAGGTTAGGTGTTATCATTAATTCTTTTTGAGTAATGGTTTCTTTGGTTATTATTCCATATTTTAAATCTTTGGTGTGTGCTAATCCTAAAAACTTCCATTTGGTTAAGGCTTCGGGAGCAGTAAATGAAATAATAATTTCACCTTGCTCATTAGTTTTTAACTCCGGCATAAAGAATGCGGTTTCTTTCAAATTGGTTCGTAATGCAATTTCATCTTTTGAATTATTTTGATTATTATTTTCTTTTAATTGTTGTTGTGTGCTTATGGATTCGCTTTGATTATTCTTGTTTTCGAAATTTACATTAGAGCCTTCAATTTTCATCCTACCTGCTTTTGGAGTAGCCTCTTCATGTTCTGCTATATCATATACTTCGCCTTTTGCGGATGAAGATGGCAATGCTACTGATTTATAACTTGCTCTTCCATAATATCCATAATAATTTTCGTAACCAAACCAATTCAAGTAATCATATTCACGAGTTGGAATTGCCGGATAATTATTCCATAAATTTTTATAAAGTTGTGTATAACTTACAAATGCAATATTGCTTTGCCAACGAAATGTGGAATAATAATTTCTGTACAAATTCAAATACCAGTTGTGCGGTTTAAAAGCATCTAATGAAGCATCGTACATGGCAACTACCATTTCGGCAGCTACTTTATCGCCTTTTTTATCTTTTATTTTTATTTGCCATTCTTCTTGCTGTACGGGCAATAATTTATCTCTAAATGTTTCAAAAATTATATCAAGTTGTTTATTGGTATGTGGCACGGTTATAATTTGCGTATGAACATAAGAACGTCCGTTTTTAACAAAGGTAAAATGCACGGCAAAATTTCCACGATGCTTTTCTAAAACAGGAATTTCAATTACGCGTTGTTCGTTAGAAAGTTTTATCCATTCTTTTTTCTCTATTTTATTTTCATGCTCAATTTCCATCAGCACTTCTACATTTTCATAAGAAGAACCGATTAAATACGATGCCTTTTCGCCCGGCTCGCATTTATCTTTTAATACAGCAAAAAATTCTGCACTTGGCTTTAGCAAATCTTTCGAATCTGGATTAAATACTTCTACATAACGTTCTTCTTTTACTTCTTCGCCATATTTATCTTTAAGCGAAAGTTGTATATAATAAACACCTGCTTTATTAATGCCTAATGACGGCAGATCAATTTTTACTTTTTCTTTGGTTGATAAAACTGTTTCTTTGATTTTTTCTTTTCTGACAAATCGGTTTGGAGAGCTTTCATCGGCATACTCATCGTTTGGAAATTTTTTCAAATATTCTTCTTCTGACATTAAAAATTTATCCGGTTTGCTCCATAAACGATTTCTAATAATGCGATTATTGGGCTGTAAACGATGAACTACTAATTTAACATCGGCAGCTTCTTCCTGACTGTTTAAATTTTTAGTACTTAAATGAAACGCTTCTTTTGCCGTAAAATTTACTTGTGCTGGTATGTCCAAATCAATCATTAAGGATTGATAGCCTATATTTAATGTATAAGATGTGCTTCTTGTTTCTCCATTAATATCCGTTACATCTACATATATGGTGTAAGAAAACGAAGGACATTCTTGTTTGCTTAAACTTAAATCAGGAATTGCAATAAAATCAAATGTAAAAGTTCCGTCTTCTTTGGTTTGCGTAATTCCATTTGTAATTTCCATAGCAGAAGAACTTGGAGCTCCGCCTCTGTAATACCACCAACACCAGTTATAGCGTGCATTGCGAGAAACACGATATTTTACTTCAGCTCCATCAACCACAGCTCCTGCATAACTTTTAGCATTTCCTGTAATTGTTACAATATCGTTTAAGCGATACGAACCTTTAACAGGATTTATCGCTACCTCAAATTTCGGGCGTTTATATTCTTCTACATTAAAATAAAAATTTCCATAGGTATTACTTATTTGCATTTGTCCATTCAATACTCCTGATGGCAATGTAAAAGAACCATTAAATGTTCCGTACTCATTGGTGGTAAATAATTGTTCTGTTACTTTTTGATTATTGACATCATATAAAATAACATTGCTTGAAAAATTGGTTTTAATATGCGTACTGTCGCCATTTGATTCTACTACTATACCTTTAAAATAAATGGTTTGTCCCGGGCGATAAATACTTCTGTCAGTAAAAAAATAAGTGTGCGTTCTCCATCTCTTATCTTCGCTATTGGGTTTGTACTGATAGATTGCATTATTACTGTATAACTTATCATCTCCATTCGTAAATTCAAAATGCAGATTTCTATAATTCTCACTTACCGGTATTTTAAAGTAGCCATCGGCATTGCTAATAAATTTATCGCGCTTTTCAAATTCATATTTTCGGGTAATGTAATTATAGTTTTCAACCCATAATTGAACGGTAATATTTTGTAATCGTTCGCCGCTTGTTCGTTCAAAAACATATCCGTCAATTGTTCCATCCGGATTATTGCGACTGATATATGCCATATTGCTGATATTAATTTCTGCGTAGGCAATAGCGTTGTTATTATAAGTAAATGCAGAAGTATCTGAACACAATACAAAATAAGAACCAAAAGGTAATTGAGGAAACGCTATCTCAACTGTATGTGAGTTATAATCTGCATCAGCAGGTAGTTTTACTTCCCATGATTTAATAGCTTTTTGTGTAAGAAGTTTCTTTATTAAGTTATCGTCATAGTAATAGCGTTCCTTATATTTGGGGAAAGGATTTTCTACAATCTTAAAAAACACTTTATTCAGATTTTTATATAAAAGCAGTGCTCGAAATTCTTTATCCTTAGGATTTACTTTTTCGGTTTGCAACGACAAACTTTTTTCTTCTATTTGGGCTAATAAATAGCTGCACAAACCTGCACCGTATGATTTTGGATATTTAGTCATTGCTTCTTTACATAGTGCTGCGGCTTTTTGCTTAGCAAATTTTGTCTCAGGTTTTTCTTCATTATATGGAATAGCAAATAAAAGCTGCGCTTTTTCATACATTATGTGTGCAACGGCAGATTGTCCTTCGTATTTTTTAATTAAATCGTCAATTGTTTTTTCATACAGCTCTGCTTTATTGCTAAATGAGGATTTACGTTTTACAAATGCCAATCGTTGTAATTCTGTATCAACTATAGCATCGGCATTGTTTTGTTTTAATTGATAGGCTGTAAGCTCTTGAAGAATTTTAATTGCCTGATAAGAGAAAGAAAAAGTGTCGTTTGCCGGAATTTTTATTTCGGTAAACACATCTCCCTGTAAGAAATATTTTTCATCATTTAAATGAAAGGCTTCTGCAGATTGAGTTAAAGCGGCTTCATCGTTGGTAAAAAATTCAATGGATCTGTACGCTAAAAACTCATATAAACTCGGGCGTAAAGCTCTTGTTTCTTTTTGTGTAGAAATAATTACGGCATCGAATTCAGAAACCGGAATCTGCTTAAGTTTTTCGCTTTCGCTTAACGATTGATTGTAATGATAAATTGTTTTGCCTACAATTTTACGCAAATCCCAAGTGCGTATATCATCAGGAATAAAATCAACGGTTTCAGTTCGGTTTAAAAAACGCCAGCGATTATTTTGATAATAACGCCAGTATAAATCGGCCACTACCGAATGTGCTACCTGTTTGCCGGGGAAAGAGATTTCTTCTGCTTCTTTTTCAATTTGTACAATGGATTTTACCAAAGCATCTTCTTCTTTATAAGAATAAAATTTTGCTCTGTAAATAAGCGCCTTTATAATTTGCGGATGATTATTTTCCTGCTTAGCGATTTTATAAATAGCTTCTACCGCTTTTAAAGCCGATTCGGTAAGCCCTTTGTTTTCTAAAGAATCTACCTTTTTCCATTCGCTGTTATATGATTTCATATGCTTGTAATTTTCTTGAAAATAAGTTGTTGCCTGTTTAAATAAAGACCATGCAGCATTGTTTGAAAACAGCACAAATACAACTATAGCAATAAAGGAAACTGCATAAATTTTTCTGATGTTCATGGCTTTTCGTTTTTAATTTTCTATAACTTAGATGCAAGTTATTCTAAAATTCCATAAAAGGGCATAAAAAAATCCCGAAAAAATATTTTCGGGATTTTTAGCGATTATCGTTCTCTCTATATTTTATCTGTTTGAACTTTGCTTATCGGCATTTAATTGTGCCTTTATAAAATCAATTTCAGCTTTTAAATTATCTATTTCTGCAGATTTTTTATTAAGCATATCAATTTCTTTATTTTGTTTTTCTATTATTGCTTGTTGCTCTTGAATTGCTTTAGTGAGAACAACAACCATTTTGTCATAGCTTACTGCCCATAATTCTTTATTCTCATTTTTAGGCTTTTTAACTAACTCAGGAAAAATTTCATACAGCTCTTGAGCTATGAAACCAAAATCTTGTTTTTTCTCGCTTTCTGAAAAAACCAAATTTCCAAAATCATCGTATTCTCTATTTAATAATATATAGTTGTATGTTTTAACTTTCAAAACTTTTTCTAAGGAATTTTCATATGGAGAAAAATTAGTTTTAGTTCTTTTGTCACTTATATTATTGAAGCTTGTGCCATAGACATCACCATTCCCAGTTATATATGCTAAAAGAGCTTCATTACCAGACGTATTAAAATTTCTAAAATAAAAACCTCTGTCATTTACTCCATTTGCAGCGACTTGGTTATGTGATGTAGTAT
>CALKJP010000167.1 GCA_937995645.1 uncultured Bacteroidia bacterium | reverse complement strand
CGGAGGCGATAAAATTGGAAGAAGAAGATTAGACACCCATTTTCTCGGATTTGAAAAACTGGGAGCCAATTTCAATTACGATTCTAACGAAACCTTTTACAGTGTAGAGGCTAACAATTTAAAAGGGACTTACATTCTATTGGATGAGCCATCAGTTACCGGAACTGCCAATATTGTGATGACAGCCGTAATGGCCAAAGGAACTACCACCATTTATAATGCAGCCTGCGAACCTTATTTGCAACAATTATGCAGCATGTTAAATCGTATGGGGGCAAAAATATCGGGTATAGGCTCTAATTTATTAACTATTGAAGGAGTAGATTATTTAGGTGGTACAGTACACACCATGCTTCCCGACATGATCGAAATAGGCAGTTTTATTGGTCTTGCAGCAATGACACAAAGCGAAATAAATATTAAAAATTGCCGTATAGATATGCTGGGAAACATTTTGCCTGTATTTCAAAAATTAGGAATACAAATGGAAATTCGCGGAGATGATATATTTATACCTTCGCAAGAAAACTATGAAATACAACGTTTTATTGATGGTTCAATATTAACTATTGCCGATGGGCCTTGGCCTTTATTTACTCCCGACTTATTATCTATTGTATTAGTTGTTGCCACACAAGCAAAAGGCAGTGTACTAATTCATCAA
Organism: uncultured Bacteroidia bacterium; assembly: GCA_937995645.1. Lineage (GTDB taxonomy): Bacteria > Bacteroidota > Bacteroidia > JACCXN01 > JACCXN01 > CALKJP01. The sequence continues at coordinate 3,731 of CALKJP010000167.1, read as the reverse complement.
AAAATGTTTGAAAGCCGTTTATTCTTTGTAGATAAACTAATTGACATGGGCGCACAAATAATACTTTGCGACCCACATAGAGCAACCGTTATCGGTTTAAACCGCCAATATAAACTAAGAGGAATTACCATGTCATCGCCCGATATACGTGCCGGAGTTTCATTATTAATTGCCGCTTTGTCTGCCGAAGGAAAAAGCATAATCCATAATATAGAACAAATTGACCGGGGCTATCAACATATTGACAAGCGCTTAAATGCTTTAGGCGCAGACATTACAAGGATTGATTAAAAATCCTTACTTTTGCATGATATTTGTATTTATATCATGCATTTAACATCAACAATTATGAAAAACATTAAAATTGCTCTTCTTGCTCTTTTAGCCATTGGCTTTGTTGCAGTAGGATTTATTACCAAACAACAACCACAAGTTGGTTTAAATATTGGAGACAAAGCACCAGAATTGAAGTTTAAAAATCCCGAAGGAAAAGAAATAGCATTATCATCGTTAAAAGGTAATATCGTATTAATTGATTTTTGGGCTTCATGGTGCGGGCCATGCCGCAGAGAAAACCCCAATGTAGTAGCTGCATGGAATAATTTTAAAGACAAAAAATTTGAAAATGCAAAAGGTTTTAAAATTTACAATGTTTCATTAGACACCAATGCCGATGCTTGGAAAATGGCCATAGCACAAGATGGCTTAGTATGGGAATACCATGTGAGCGATTTAAAAGGATGGCAAAGTGAAGCAAGTAAGATTTATCAAATATATTCTATCCCGGCAAATTACCTCATTGATGCCGAAGGTAAAATTTTAGCAAAAAATTTAAGAGGAGGCAATTTGCACTTAGAATTAGAAAAATACGTTAAAAAGTAATATTAACATTTACAGATTTTTTGAGCACCCCCTTTAAGGGTGCTTTTTTAATGCCATATTGACATTATATTATCAATGGCAAAACTTTTGATTAAATTTTTTAAATTTTAAAAAAATGGAAGCAGAAAACAAAAACATACAAGAAGAAATTTGCAATACAAATGCAAATACAAATAATCAGCATTCTGAAACTACACCGGAAAGCACAGATACAAATACGCAAAATGCTGAAAAAACAACAAAAAACGACAATACAAACAATACAAACTGGGAAGAAAAGTACAATGAATTAAATGATAAATTTTTGCGACTTTATTCAGAGTTTGATAATTACAAAAAAAGAACTGCCAAAGAACGAATTGAATTTGCCAAAAGTGCAGCGCAAGATGTATTTGTAGCCATACTTCCGGTTATTGATGATTTTGAGCGTGCCATAAAATCAAATGAAACATTAGAAGACATAAATGCCATAAAAGATGGCTTAAAATTAATACATCATAAATTTTCTACAATACTCAATAAAAAAGGTCTAGAACCAATGGAAACAATAGGTAAAGAATTTGACGCAGATTTACACGAAGCCATTACCAATGTTCCCGCCCCAAACGAAGATATGAAAGGGAAAGTTATAGATGAAGTTGAGAAAGGATATTTGCTAAACGGAAAAGTTATTCGCTATGCTAAGGTGGTAGTAGGAGCATAAAGTCAATTAGCCAATATGCTAATGAAATAATGAATTTCAATTTAATCTTTAACATTTACTCTATAAAACTTATTAACCTATCAAAAAATGTCAAAAAGAGATTACTACGAGGTGTTGGGCGTAAGCAAAAACGCAAGTGCCGATGAAATAAAAAAGGCATACAGAAAGCTGGCTATAAAATATCATCCTGATAAAAATCCCGGAGATAAAGCTGCTGAAGAAAAGTTTAAAGAAGCAGCCGAAGCATACGAAGTATTGAGTAATCCGGAAAAGAAACAACGTTACGACCAGTTTGGCCATGCAGGAATGGGTGGAGCTGCCGGTGGTAGCGGAGGCTTTAGCAATATGGAAGATATTTTCAGTCAGTTTGGAGATATTTTTGGCGATGCATTTGGAGGAGCATTTGGAGGATTTAGCGGAGGCAACACTCGCCAAAGAGAACGTGTTATAAAAGGCACCAACCTTAGAATTAAAGTAAAGCTCACTTTAGAAGAAATGGCACAAGGGGTTGATAAAAAAATTAAAATCAATCGCCTGGTAAATGCCGATAACATAACTTTTAATACCTGTAAAACTTGTAATGGTAGCGGTCGCATAATGCGTGTAACCAATACATTTTTAGGACAAATGCAAACAACTTCTACCTGCCCATCATGCCATGGTACCGGAAAAACTATAGGTAATAAACCCAAAGAAGCCGATGAAAACGGTCAAATAAGACGAGAAGAAATAGTTGAAATTAATATTCCGGCAGGTGTTGAAGACGGTATGCAACTAAATTTCAGAGGGAAAGGAAATGCAGGACCTTTTAACGGAGTACCAGGCGATTTAATAGTAGTAATAGAAGAAATACCACACCCAACTCTGCACAGAGAAGGAAATCATTTAACCTACAACTTACACCTATCATTTCCTGAAGCAGCTTTGGGAACACAGGTAGAAATTCCAACTTTAGAAGGAAGTGCTAAAATAAAAATAGAACCCGGAACACAAGCGGGTAAAATATTACGATTAAAAGGGAAAGGGTTTCCAAGCGTAAACGGATACGGTCGTGGCGATTTATTAGTTAATGTAAACGTTTGGGTACCGCAAAATCTCACCAAAGAAGAGCAACAAATTTTAGAAAAGCTTAAATACTCCGCAAATTTTAAGCCCAACCCCAATAAAAAAGACAAAAGTTTTTTCGACAAAATGCGCGAGTACTTTGAGTAAAAAAAGCAATTATTAAATAAAGCGTGTAATAACTTACACGCTTTTATTGTGTTAAAACATCAATTCAAATTCATAAATGGATTACATTTTAGAAGCAAATAACATTGTAAAACAATATGCCAACCATATAGCTTTAAATGATGTAAGTATAAAAGTTCCTAAGGGTAAAATATTCGGATTGTTAGGCCCAAACGGAGCCGGCAAAACATCGCTCATCCGAATTATCAATCAAATTACCGCACCCGATAGCGGAACAGTTTTATTTAATGGTGAAACATTAAATCCTTCGCATATTGAGCGTATAGGTTATTTACCGGAAGAAAGAGGTCTTTACAAAAAAATGAAAGTTGGTGAACAAGCATTATACCTAGCGCAATTAAAAGGATTAAGCAAAAAAAATGCTTTAAAAAAATTAAAATATTGGTTCGAGCGTTTTGAAATACAAGCATGGTGGGATAAAAAAATTGAAGAACTTTCAAAAGGGATGGCTCAAAAAGTTCAGTTTATTGTAACCATTTTACATGAACCGGAATTATTAATACTTGATGAACCATTTAGTGGTTTCGACCCAGTAAATGCTGATATTATAAAACAAGAAATTTTAGCTTTAAAAGAAAAAGGCACCACTATCATCTTCTCTACTCACAACATGGGAAGCGTTGAAGAATTATGTGATAACATTGCTTTAATCAATAAATCAAAATGTATTTTATCCGGCTCGGTAAAAGAAATTAAAAACGCCTATCGAACCAATACATATAAAATAGGATTTAAAGGAAATATGATTTCATTTACTAATGTTTTGTGGGCAGGAGCTGAATTAATCAATCACTACAAACATGATGATATCATAGAAGCCGAAGTAAAATTATTACACCATAATACCTTAAACGATTTATTAAAAGCTATTCTTCCTCATGTAGAAATTCATTCC
>CALKJP010000166.1 GCA_937995645.1 uncultured Bacteroidia bacterium | reverse complement strand
AATCCCCTGATTCAGGGGATTTTTTATAAATGATAAAGCTGTAAAAGTTTATTCATCTTCGGTTTTCTTTTTCTTTTTACCACTTTGCTTTTGCGTTTTTATAGATATTTCTTGTTTTTCTTTATCAAGGTCAATTACAATGGTGTCTCCTTCTTGAAGATTTGCATTAATGATTTGTTCTGCTAATGGGTCTTCGATATTTTTTTGAATAGCACGTTTTAAATGCCGTGCACCAAAGTTTTCGTCAAATCCTTTGCTTAAAATAAAATCTTTGGCTTCGTCAGTAATTTTTACTTCGTATCCTATTGTATTAATTCGTGCAAATAATTTTTCAAGTTCAATGTCAATTATTTTATGAATATCTTCTCGTTTTAGATGATTAAACATTATAATATCATCAATTCGATTTAAAAATTCTGGAGCAAAAGCTTTCTTCAGGGCATTTTCAATTACGCTTTTTGCATGAACATCAGCTTGCTCAGCTTTTGCGGAGGTTGTAAATCCAACGCCTTGTCCAAAATCTTTTAATTGGCGAGCACCTATGTTTGAGGTCATGATAATGATCGTATTTTTAAAATCAATTTTTCTTCCTAAACTATCTGTCATTAGCCCGTCATCCAAGGCTTGTAATAATAAGTTAAATACATCAGGATGTGCTTTTTCAATTTCATCAAGTAATACAACAGAATAGGGTCTTCTTCTCACTTTTTCGGTTAGTTGTCCGCCTTCTTCATATCCAACATATCCCGGAGGTGCACCAATTAAACGAGATACGGCAAATTTTTCCATATATTCGCTCATATCAATGCGAATTAAAGCATCCTCATTATCGAATAAAAACTTAGCAAGTTCTTTAGCTAATTGTGTTTTCCCTACACCGGTTGGTCCTAAAAAGATAAATGAACCTATAGGTTTATTTGGGTCTTTTAATCCAGCACGATTGCGTTGTATAGCTTTTACAACTTTTGCAACTGCTTCATCCTGACCAATAACTTTACCTTTAAGCTGTTCTGCCATTTTGGCCAGCTTAGCACTTTCTGCTTGTGCTACACGCTGAACCGGAATTCCTGTCATCATGGCAACAACATCAGCTACATGTTGTTCGGTAACCAATATGCGGTTGTTTCTGGTTTCTTCTTCCCAGGCTTTTTTGGCTGCTTCTAATTGTTCCAGTAATTGACGTTCGGTATCGCGAAGTTTTGCGGCTTCCTCATATTTTTGACTACGAACAACACGATTTTTTTCTTCTTTAATATTTTCGATTTTCTTTTCAATATCTAAAATATTTTGAGGAACATTAATATTAGTGATATGTACACGAGCTCCCACTTCATCTAAAGCATCAATTGCTTTATCGGGTAAATGTCTATCCGTAATATAACGTTCAGTTAATTTTACGCATGCTTCAATAGCTTCCGGAGAATAAATTACATTATGATGATCTTCGTATTTACTCTTTATGTTATTTAAAATCTGTATGGTTTCTTCAACGGTAGTAGGTTCTACCATTACTTTTTGGAATCGTCTTTCCAATGCTCCATCTTTTTCAATGTATTGACGATATTCATCTAATGTAGTAGCGCCTATACATTGAATTTCGCCACGGGCTAAAGCGGGTTTAAACATGTTTGAAGCATCAAGCGAACCACTTGCGCCACCTGCACCAATAATGGTGTGAATTTCATCTATAAATAAAATTACATCGGGCGATTTTTCCAATTCGTTCATTACGGCTTTCATGCGTTCTTCAAATTGTCCGCGATATTTAGTGCCGGCAACAAGTGATGCTAAATCAAGCGAAACAACTCGTTTTCCAAACAATACGCGTGATACTTTCTTTTGTATAATGCGTAATGCCAACCCTTCGGCAATGGCTGATTTACCAACGCCAGGTTCTCCAATAAGTATAGGATTATTTTTCTTTCTGCGACTTAAAATTTGTGATACGCGTTCAATTTCTTTTTCGCGCCCAACTATTGGGTCTAGCTTTCCGTCTTCTGCCATTTTGGTAAGATCCCTGCCAAAATTATCAAGAACCGGAGTTTTTGACTTGCTGTCACCCGTTTTTTTAGGTGTAGCACCCATAAAAGAAGAGCCTTCATCTGCATCATCATCATCAGATGGGCTAGACATATCGGCTCTTGGCTCTTGGTTTGTACCTCGCATATTGATTAGTTCTTCACGAACGGTATCGTAATCTACGTTAAATTTCATGAGCGATTGTGTGGCTATATTATCTTCATCTTTTAAAATTGAGAGTAATAAATGTTCGGTTCCTATTATAGGACTTTTAAACACTTTTGCTTCCAGATAGGTTATTTTTAACGCCTTTTCAGCTTGCTTAACCAATGGAATGGTACTGTTAGGCGGCAATTTTTTAGCGGTAACTTTAATTGATTGCTCCACGTTTTTTCTTAGTTCAGTCAAATCTACACCTAAGTTTTTAAGTAATTTTATAGCTACGCCTTCGCCTTCCCTGATAAGGCCTAATAGTAAATGTTCTGTTCCAATGTAATCATGCCCTAATCGCAAAGCTTCTTCACGACTGTAGTTAATTACATCTTTAACTCTGGGGGAAAATTTTGCTTCCATGCTAAACAGGTGTTGGTGATTAATTTTGCTTTAAAAATACTTAAATTTCAAGTATTCCAAAAGTAATAGTGATAAATTGTCAAGAGTTATGCCAAATATGCTTTTTTTTAACCTGATTTTGTTAATAAGTAGCTGTTTTTTCAACAACACTAATCCTAATGGATTATGTATTTTCGAAGTCTTAAAAACAGTGTGGAATTTCTTAATTAATTAATTAATAATAATAAAGTTAAAATGGCAGAAGGCGAAAAAATTATCAAGATTAATATTGAAGACGAAATGAAAACAGCTTACATCGATTATTCGATGTCGGTTATTGTTTCGCGTGCATTACCAGATGTAAGAGATGGTTTAAAACCCGTTCACAGAAGAGTTTTATATGGTATGTATGAGTTAGGAGTATTATCTAATCGTCCGTATAAAAAATCAGCAAGAATTGTAGGGGAGGTTTTAGGTAAATACCATCCGCATGGCGATTCATCGGTTTATGATACCATGGTACGTATGGCTCAGCCTTGGTCATTACGTTATCCATTAGTTGACGGGCAAGGTAACTTTGGCTCCATTGATGGAGATAGCCCTGCTGCAATGCGTTATACTGAAGCCCGTTTAAAAAAGATTGCTGAAGAAATGCTGTTGGATATCGACAAAAATACCGTTGATTTCCGATTAAACTTTGACGATTCTTTAGAAGAACCAAGCGTATTGCCCGCAAATCTTCCAAATCTTTTAATTAATGGTACAGCCGGTATTGCTGTTGGTATGGCTACAAATATGCCACCGCATAATTTATCTGAGGTGGTTGATGGTATTATTGCATACATTGATAATCGTAACATTGAGATTCCGGAATTAATGCAATACATCAAAGCACCTGATTTCCCAACAGGAGGCTATATTTACGGATACGAAGGAGTGAGAGAGGCTTATTTAACCGGACGCGGCAGAGTGGTTATGCGTGCACGCTCAACTGTTGAAGAAATTGGAAGTGGTAGAGAAGCTATTATTGTTACTGAAATTCCTTATCAGATAAACAAAGCTGAATTAATTAAGCGTATTGCTGAATTAGTAGAAGAAAAGAAATTAGAAGGTATTTCTGATATACGCGATGAATCAGACCGCGATGGTATGCGTATTGTATTTGAATTAAAACGCGATGCTATTACCAATGTTGTTTTAAATAATCTATATAAATATTCTGCCTTACAAACTTCATTCGGTGTTAATAATATTGCATTGGTAAATGGTCGCCCAATGATGTTAAACTTAAAAGAGTTGATCCATCATTTTGTTGAACACAGACATGATGTAGTTGTTCGCAGAACAAAATTTGAATTAGAGCAAGCCGAAAAACGTGCGCATATTTTAGAAGGTTTATTAATTGCCTTAGACCATTTAGATGCAGTGATTGCTTTAATCAGAAATTCAAATACTCCTGAAGATGCAAAAAATGGCTTAATGGCTAATTTTGGATTATCAGAAATTCAGGCAAAAGCAATTTTGGATTTACGTTTACAAAAATTAACCGGATTAGAGCGCGAAGGTATCAAGCAAGAACATGCAGAATTAATGAAACAAATAGAATATTTAAGAAGTATTCTTGCAGATGAAGGTTTAAGAATGCGTATTATTAAAAACGAATTACTTGAACTAAAAGAAAAATACGGTGATGCTCGAAGAAGCGAAATAGTTTATTCAGCAGATGATTTAAAAATTGAAGATATGATTGCTGACGAAACAGTAGTTATAACTATTTCGCATATGGGTTATATCAAACGCACTTCATTGGATGAATATAAAGTGCAAAGCCGAGGTGGTAGAGGAAGCCGAGGAAGCGCTACTCGCGATGAAGATTTCTTGGAACATATTTTTGTGGCTACCGCACATAATTACATGTTGTTCTTTACCGAGCAAGGAAAATGTTACTGGTTACGTGTATTTGAAATTCCTGAAGGCAATAAAACTTCTAAAGGACGTCCAATTCAAAACCTTATCAATATTGCACAAAACGATAAGGTAAAAGCGTATATAAATGTTAAGGATTTGAATGACGAAAAATATGTAAACAATAATTACATCATTATGTGTACTCAAAAAGGTACCATAAAGAAAACTACATTAGAAGCATATTCCCGTCCACGCCAAAATGGTATTAACGCAATAAATGTTCGCGAAGGAGACATGTTGCTCGAAGTAAAACTAACCAGTGGAAAAGATGAAGTAATGTTAGCTTCAAAATCAGGAAAATTAGTTCGATTTAATGAATCAAATGTACGCCCAATGGGTAGAACAGCTACCGGTGTTAGAGGTATTAATTTATCAAGCGATAAAGATGAAGTAATAGGAATGGTTACCGTAAACGACCCTAAACAAACCATTTTAGTAGTTTCCGAAAATGGTTACGGTAAACGTTCAGAAGTAGAAGAATATCGAGTAACTAACAGAGGCGCCAAAGGAGTTAAAACTATTAATATAACTGAAAAAACAGGAGAGTTAATTGCTATAAAAAACGTAACCGATGATGACGATTTAATGATTATTAACAAATCGGGTATTGTATTACGTATGGCAATTAAAGATATTCGTGTTATGGGAAGAAATACACAAGGCGTACGTTTAATTAATTTAAAAAATGACGATAGTATTGCTGCTGTAACTGTGGTGCCAAAAGACGAAGAGGAAGAGGTAGTAAAACCCGATGGCGAAATTCTTGAAGGTACAGTTGATAATGGTACCGATTTTGAAGAGGAAAACAATACCAACGAAAAATCAAACGAAGAAAATAACTAAGAATTTAAATTAACCTTAAATTTTAACGCAATGAAGAAAATTTTTTTAGCCGCTTCTACTATTTTAACCTTAGGAGCAGCAGTTTACGCTCAGCCTGCAAAAGTAGTAAGCGCTTACAATTACTTACGATACTATGATCAAAACAAAAAAACTCAAGATTTAATGGATGCTCAAAAAAATATAGATGAAGCTATTGGGCACGAAAAATCAATGAACGAAGCAAAAACATGGTATTACAGAGGAAATGTATATTTTGCCATTTCAAATTCTAAAGCACCTGAATTTGCCGAACAAAAAGCAAGTGCTACTGAAACAGCTTTAAAATCATACATGAAAGCCTTAGTGTTAAATTTTAAAGATCCTGAATTGCAAAAATTAGATTTAGAAAAAAATCCTGCTGATGTAATGAAATTTTTTACCGCCTTAAATGATAAAAGCACCAAGTATGTAGATCAAATGTGGACAGCAGACATCATTGGTCAAAAATTCCCCTACATGGCTAATACATTCTTAAATCTGGGAGTTGAATATTTTACCAAAACCAAAGATTACCAAAAAGCTATGGAAAGTTTTGAAGCAGCTGTGGGGGTTTCTGCATTAACAGGTAAAGTTGATACCATGAGCATGTATTACACTGCAATGGCAGCAGAAAAAGCAGGTAATAAAGATAAGGCTATTCAACTTTATGAAGCACTTACTCAAATGAAATATCAAGGAGAAGGAGATGGTCCAAGAATTTATTTAGCCCTTTCTCAGCTTCATAAAGAAAAAGGCGACAAGGAAAAAAGTTTAAAAGTATTACAAGCAGGTCGTAAAGCATATCCTGATGATAAAAACTTAATTTTAGAAGAATTAAATCATTATTTGGCTGCTGGTAAATTAAATGAAGCATTAGACAACTTAAATCTTGCCGTAAGTAAAGATCCCAATAACCATACCTTACACTTTGCTTTAGGAACTATTTACGACAATCTGGCTAATCCTGATAAAGATAAAAAACAACCCACCGATATTGAATACAAAGATTATATAGCCAAATCTGAACAAGCATACAAAAAAGCAATTGAGATTAAGCCTGATTATTTTGATGCTATTTATAACTTGGGTGCTTTATATTTTAACCAAGGAGTAAAGATTAACGATGCCGCTCAAACCATAGCTGATAATGCAAAATATGCAGCAGAAATTAAAAGAGCCGATGAAAAGTTTAATTTAGCATTACCTTATTTAGAAAAAGCTTTAGAAATTCAACCTAATGATAAAAATACACTCCTTTCATTAAAACAATTATATGCTCGTACCGGGCAAACCGATAAGTACAAGCAAGTAAATGAAAAGCTAAAAAACTAATTAATAAAAGATTTTGCTTAAAGATATTTTTTTATCCCAAAAATTCATTAGACTTTTTTCTGCTTTGCAGCAAATAAGATTTTGTAAGGATTTCTTGAGTGTTTTATAATTTATTTAATTGTATGGAATCCTAATAAAATCTAAATCGGGCTTGCCTGTCGTCCGACAGGCAAGCCCAAAATCATCCCACATACCAATACCTTTGTTACAAGCAAGCCGAAGAAAAAAGACAACGATACAATGACAATGCAATTTTTGCTGCATAAAGACAAAAAAGAAAAATGAAAATTGCCGACACACATTTAGGCACATTGGGCTGACCAGACACATAGGCGACCGCTTCGCAGCCAAAAGAGCCTTCATTTTGCTGACGTAACATCTTGATAAATAAAGTAATGAAAAATAATTGTATCATTTCGTATCATTTTATTATCTTTGTGATATAATTTGATACTTTTATAAAAAGAAAAATATGGTAAATAAAAGCAAAATCGCAGAATCAAAAGAAGAGCTTCTTACAATAAAAGAAGCGGCAGAATTACTTAAAGTCTCTGAAGTTTCTGTTAAACGATACA
>CALKJP010000165.1 GCA_937995645.1 uncultured Bacteroidia bacterium | reverse complement strand
CTTACACCGCAAACACGTTGTAGAAGCCTGTAATGCAGCACTTAAACGTTTACAAGTTGAATACTTGGATTTATATTTTTGTCACCGTCCGGATAAAGAAACTCCTATTGAAGAAACGGTTTGGACCATGCACAACTTAATTCAACAAGGAAAAATTTTATACTGGGGAACATCTGAATGGAGCGCACAGGAAATTATGGAAGCACACATGATTGCACAAAAATATAATTTAATAGGGCCTGTTGTGGAACAGCCGCAATACAACATGTTTCACCGCGATAAAGTAGAAGTGGAATATAGCCAGATTTATAAAACCGTTGGCTTAGGAACTACCATTTGGTCACCTTTGGCATCAGGCTTATTAACCGGTAAATACAATAATGGCATGCCAAGCGATACCCGCTTAACTATTGAAGGGATGGACTGGCTGCGCGAAAGAACCATAACAGAAGAGCGTATAAATAAAGTAAAGCAAATAGCACAAATAGCAAAAGAGCTGGATATGAAAACCGCTCAATTAGCTATAATATGGTGTGCAGTAAACTCAAATGTAAGTACCATTATTCTTGGTGCTTCAAAAATAGAACAATTAAAAGAAAACATAGAAAGCTTAGAGCATTTGCACAAAATTACGCCTGAAGTGATGGAACGCATAGAGGCTATTTTGCAAAATAAACCGGCAAGACCGGAGTTTTAGAAGTCGGTACTTTTAAGAGATTTTGTTTGATTATATTTTTCTTTAAAAGAAAAGTATCAAAAGAATCGGACGATTTAAAAAACGCTGCGATGACTGTTTTTCGCACGGATCAACGCTATCCGTGCCACAGTCATCACGGCTATTTTCGCACATCGCCCCGCCAAATCGTCCATTTCATACGCACATAATAATGAAGAAAACGCGCGTAGGATGTCCACAAAAAGTGTGAACCGAAAGTTTTGTGGATATAGCTGTGTTGGGATGTGCAAAAACAAAAGCTTTCGGTTGGTTTTTGTGGTACCTTTTTCTTTTCTTCTTTCTTTTGGGCATGCAAAAGAAAGAAGAAAAATTCTATTTAGTTAAATGAAATGATTCATAAACAGAATGGCAAAAAATAAAAAATCCCGCTATTGCGGGATTTTTATTTTTGTGGAGAATATCGGAGTCGAACCGATGACCTCTTGCATGCCATGCAAGCGCTCTAGCCAGCTGAGCTAATTCCCCATTTTTTGGCAAAAATAAGTATTTATTATAAAACCCAAAATTTAGCTATTTCAAATTTTTAATTTATTATACTATCTTGCATACGAAAAAAAATACTACTCCCCCAAACTTTAAAAATGAAAAAAGTATTAATTGCTGAAGATGAACTTATTATCGCTAAAGTATATTCGCGTATTCTTAGCAAAGAAGGATACGAAGTAAAAAATGTTGCCAGAGGCCTCGATGCGCAACAACTTTTTGAAGAGTTTAAACCCGATATTGCCGTACTCGACATTCAACTAAAGGGACACCTAACCGGAATTGATGTAGCTCAATATATTCGTAAAACATCCAATATTCCTTTGGTATTTACTACAGGAAACTCTTCACTGCATACCGAAAAGGAAATAATTGATATTCAAAACAAACATCTTTTAAGTAAACCTGTTGATTACAATATTTTTCTTCAGCTAATTAAATCTTTGTAAACAAGATCAATATTTTGTAATTTGCAAGTCATATATAAACCCTCTAAGTATCATGTTTTATGAACAAAATTATTCTCTCCATTCTGTTCATTTTTCTCTTTATTATAGTAGAAGCTCAGGAAAAATATTCGCGCGTAAAAGTTTTGCTCGATGATAAAAACACATTGGAAAAGCTATTATCACTAGGTATTGCTGCCGATCATGGCGAAGTAAAAAAAGGCGCATGGATTATTACAGACCTAAGCGAAGAAGAAATAAACATTGCTAAAAATACCGGATTTACTACAGAAATACTTATTGAAGACGTTGTTTCATTTTACGAAAATCAAAATAAATTTCCTGTAAAATCCGTTGAAAACAGAAGCATTTGCGGTGGCAGCAACACAAACATTGTTACACCATCGAATTTTGCATTAGGAAGCATGGGAGGGTTTATGACCTATGCAGAGATACTGGCCAATTTAGACAGTATGGCGGCTCGCTTTCCTAATTTAATAACGGTTAAACAACCAATTCACACATTTTTAACTCACGAAGGAAGACCCATATATTGGGTTAAAATTTCAGACAATCCAAACAGCAATGAAAACGAACCGGAGGTTTTATACGATGCCCTTCACCATGCACGCGAAGCTGCATCCGTTTCTCAGCTCATTTATTATATGTGGTATTTGCTGGAAAATTATAACAGCAGTGCGGAAATAAAATACCTGGTAGATAATCTGGAAATGTATTTTGTACCATGTGTAAATCCTGATGGTTACATTCGTAACGAAACAACTAATCCTAATGGAGGTGGTATGTGGCGTAAAAACAGAAGAAATAATGGAAACGGAACTTTTGGAGTTGACTTAAACCGTAATTACGGATATAATTGGGGATATGATAATTCAGGCTCATCACCCAATACCAGTTCCGATACCTATCGAGGACCATCTGCATTTTCAGAACCCGAAACACAAGCAATGAAATGGTTTTGCGAAAATCATCAATTTAAGTTTGCGCTTAATTATCATACCTATGGTGATTTGTTGATTTATCCATGGGGTTATGAACTTTCCATTTATACTCCCGATTCTGCTGAGTTTGTAAACTTTGCTGAAATAATGACTCAGGATAATAATTATCTCTATGGTACAGGCGACCAAACAGTGGGCTATGTTACCAATGGCGATTCAGACGACTGGATGTATGGCGAACAAAACACAAAAAATAAAATTTTCTCCATGACACCCGAAGCAGGCTTAAGCTCCGATGGTTTCTGGCCAAACATTAATCGCATTGAAGATATTTGTAAAGTAAATGTTACACAAAATTTGTGGATGGCTCATTTAGCTTTACGCTATGCAAAAGCTACCGACAAATCTCCATCAGAATTTACACAAACTGCCGGATTTTTAAAATATGATTTACAACGATTTGGATTAGACAGCCCTGCAACATATACGGTAAGCATTACACCATTGCAAAATATGACAAGTACAGGCGCTCCTAAAGCATATAATAATTTAAGCCTATTGCAAACAGTTAGTGATTCTATTTCGTTTACATTAAACAGCTCTATCCAGCCCGGGCAAACGTTTAGATATATACTTTCCGTAAATAATGGCTTATATACCTATCGCGACACGATAACAAAAGTTTACGGAAGCGGTGTGGTTTTATTTAGCAGCGATGCCAACTCTATGCTCGGTTGGACAAGCACAAACTGGAACACAACAACATCACAATTTTACTCTGCACCAAGCTCCATTACTGATTCGCCATCCGGAAATTATCCAAACAATACCAACAGAACTATTACCACCAGCAGCACTTCATCAATTCCACAAAATGCACTATTTCCAAAATTAAGTTTTTATGCAAAATGGGACATTGAAGCCGGTTATGATTATGTGCAGGTAATGGCATCAGATAATTTTGGCTCCAGCTGGACACCGTTATGTGGTTTATATACCAAAACCGGCAATAGCAATCAGGACAATGGTAATCCATTATACGATGGCAAACAATTAACATGGGTAAAAGAAGAAATTGATTTAAGCGATTACATTGGGAAAGAAATTTTAATACGCTTCAGATTAATTTCTGATAATGCCGTTACAGCCGATGGTTTTTATTTCGATGATTTAGAAATTACCTACATCGTTCCTTATGTACCATCAGGATTAGAAAACAATGAAGGAATAAAACTAATAAACGCCTTCCCTAATCCTGCGAACAATTTGGTAACGGTAAATTATATAATTTCTGAAAATGCTGATTTGAAAATTTTCGATCAGTATGGAAAATTAATTTATGTTAAAACATTAAATTTTGCCAAACAATCTGAAAAAATTGACATTTCAACACTATCGTCAGGAACATATTTTTACTACATCGAAGATATAAACAGAAAAAGCAAAACAGAAAAACTGGTGGTTATAAAATAGGCTTATACTAAACCCTTAATGTAGATAAACCACCATCAACATGAAGCGTTTGGCCTGTTATCCATTTAGCATCGCAAAGCAAATAAACAGTAGCATCAGCGATATCAATAACATTGCCAACTTTTTTAAGCGGATGGCGATTGGCAGCATTTTCTTTTTTTACATCGGTATTTAAAAGCATTGCGGCTAAAGGCGTATCTGTTAAAGAGGGAGCAACTACATTAATTCTAATCAAAGGAGCAAGTTCTGCAGCGGCACTTCTTGCAAAACCTTCTAATGCGGCTTTTGCTGCAGAAATACTGGCATGAAATGGCATTCCTTGCAATACAGCAACTGTAGAAAAGAAAACAACAGAAGCATTTGAAGACTTTTTTAATAGTGGCAAATATTGCTGAAAAACTTTTACGGCAGATAAAAAATTAATCGTTAAATCATTTAAAAAATCATCTGTGCTTAAACGATTAATGGGCTTTAAATTTATACTTCCAGGACAGTAAACCAAACCATCTAGATGGTTTAGCTCAGGGAATGTATTAGTTGTTACAACATCAATTTGATGCCACACAATTGATTCTATCTCGGGTTTAGTTCTCGAAAATACAACAACTTCACAATCTCTTTGTAACAAATTGGCTACTATTGCAGCTCCTATCCCCTTACTGCCACCAACCACTAAATACTTAGTCATTTTTTTGTTTAAGTTTTTCCAGTTGTTTCATTATTTCTTCGGCTTTAGCAAAAGCTTTATCGCTTTCAGCTCTATTAGAAGTAGAAAGACGAAAGTATTCTTCCATATACTTTTTGTATTCCTGCTCTAGTTTTTTTACAGGATCTTTTTTAAACAATGAAAACATCTTATTTTATAATGCTTAAAAATTCGTTTTTGCTAGCCTCTTCTAAAAACTTTCCATGATAGCTTGCTGTAACTGTGCTGCTACTCACGTCTTCAATTCCTCTCATAGAAACACACATGTGCTTAGCATCTATCAATACAGCTACATCCTCTGTTTTTAAAACTTTTTTTAACTCATTGGCAATTTGCAAAGTTAATCGTTCCTGAACCTGAGGTCGTTTAGCATAATATTGAACAATGCGGTTTATCTTAGAAAGTCCTATTACATTGCCATTAGAAATATATGCTACGTGAGCCTTTCCTATAATTGGAACAAAATGATGCTCACAGAACGAATGTAACATAATATCTTTTTCAATCAGCATTTCCTTGTACTGATATTTGTTTTCAAACAAGGCTATTTTGGGTTTATTTTCAGGGTTTAAGCCACTAAATACTTCTTGTACATACATTTTAGCAACACGTTTTGGAGTGCCTTTTAAACTATCATCAGTTAAATCTAACCCAAGCGTTAACATTATTTCTCTGAAATGACGCTCAATAATTTCAATTTTTTCTTTATCCGATAATACAAAAGCATCATCTCTTAAGGGAGTATCAACAGAGGTGGCTATATGGTTTTCGCCAATTACATCAAAACTTTCCAGCTCCGATTCTGTAATGGGGATTATTAATTTTTCAGTTTTCATGATACGTTTATATTAATTATTTTATGCAGTTTTACGGGTATTCAACAATAAATGCTCTTCTACACGATTAAAGATAATTTTAAACCAAGCGGTGTAATTTTGAGGATTTTCTAAAATATCTCTTTTTATGGTTTCTATTGATGCATATTTCCATGCTTTGGCTTCATCTTTATTTAAATGAGGTAAACCATCGTAAAAACCAAAAAATACATGATCTAACTCGTGTTCTGTAAGATTATTATCTAATTGAGCTTTGTAGATAAATGAAAACTGATAGCTAAATTCACAACTAAAACCCATTTCTTCCATCATTCTTCTTTGTACCGCAGCCTCTAATGTTTCTCCTGCTCTTGGATGACTACAACAGGTATTTGTCCACAAGCCGCCTGAATGATATTTATTATCCGAACGCTGTTGTAACATTAATTCGTTTTTAGAATTAAATACAAAAACTGAAAAAGCCCGATGAAGCAACCCTTTTTTATGTGCTTCCATCTTTTCCATAAGTCCAAGCTCGTTGTCGTTTTCATCAACTAATATTACTTTTTCTTTAAGCATTACTTTTCTGATTTAAATGATTTACCAATACTGATTTTTGTGTTTCTGAAAGGCGGTTGCTATTAATCAAATCTCTGGCAATATCTGTTTCAAAACCATTCCAGCAATTTTTATTTTTTAAATGGTTAAGTATTATTTCGGTATCCTTTTCAATATTTTTTGAGCGGTTTAAAACAGGCGGTAAATTTCTTTCTACCGAAAATCGCAAGTAACGAATCTCAAAATTTGAAGGATCGCTTTTTACTGCTTGGTTAATTATATCAAGAGATTTATTAATATAACTTA
The DNA here is from genome assembly GCA_937995645.1 of uncultured Bacteroidia bacterium. Lineage (GTDB taxonomy): Bacteria > Bacteroidota > Bacteroidia > JACCXN01 > JACCXN01 > CALKJP01. Next base: position 1,398 of record CALKJP010000165.1, on the reverse strand, counting down.
ATTTAGTGTACAGTCCGTTAGAAAACTTGGCCATTAAGGCAATAGTAGCACCTTTATAGGCTAACTCTGTAGGTTCTGATATGGTTTCTTTTTTTTCAAAGTAATGATAAAGCGCTTTTGCTTTATTAGCATCTTCTGAAGCAATAATGAAAATCTTTCTCAATGTTTCAACATCATTGTTTGCCCAAATTAAATTGGCGCTTAAAAGTATATATAGAACAAAAAGCTTCTTCATTAATTAAAGCATATTAAATCTTAAGCGGAAATAAGAACTGAACACTAATCCAATTTTTTTAAGATTAGGAATACGTGCGCGTTTTCTCATCAATTCAGAAGCAGGTATGTTTTTGATTTTATTGAATAAATTGTAGTAATATACATAGGCTACATATACTCCTAATTTTGCTCCCATAGGCAAATTCATTATTCCTTCTAACCCTTTTGCAAAATCTTTTTCTATATCGGCTTCTATTTCTTTTTTAACCTTTTCATCAAATCGCGACATATCTACACCGGGGAAATAGGTTCTTCCGAGATGTTGAAAATCTGCCTGTAGGTCGCGCAGAAAATTAATTTTCTGAAAAGCAGATCCGAGTTTCATAGCCTGATATTTGAGGCTTTCATACATAGCTTTATCTCCTTCGCAAAACACCTGCAAACACATTAATCCTACTACTTCGGCAGAACCTAAAATGTATTCTTCATAACTGGCCTGATCGTGAAAATTCTGATGCAAATCCATTTTCATGCTGTGCAAAAATGTGTCTATCAGTTTGTGGTCTATTTGGTATTTATTTACCGCCCACTGAAAACTGTTTAATATTGGGTTTAAGCTAATTCCATCTTCAATTGCTTTGTAGGTTTCTTCTTTAAAACGATCCAGCAAAACTGTTTTATTGTGTTCATGAAACGTATCTACTATTTCATCTGCAAAACGCACAAAGCCGTAAATTGCATAAATAGGGTCGTGAAACTTTTTATGCAAAAGTTTTATTCCTATTGAAAAAGAGGTGCTGTAACTGGTTGTAGTAATTTTACTACATTTTAAACTTACCCGATCAAACAGTTGCATAATTTTTATTTTTTGAGTTTGAAAATTCTTTAATTACTTCTTTTGCTACCACTTCTCCGGAAATTAAAGATGGTGGAACACCCGGGCCGGGAACTGTTAGCTGACCTGTATAAAACAAGTTCTTAACCTTTTTGCTTTTTAATGATGGTTTTAAAATAGCTGTTTGCATTAAAGTATTTGCCAATCCATAGGCATTTCCTTTAAATGAATTATAATCGTTTATAAAATTGCTATGAGCATAACTGCGCTTATAAACAACATGGTTGCGAAGATTTTCTCCAAAATTTTCTTCCAGTCTGTCAATAGCCAGATTGAAGTATTTTTCG
>CALKJP010000164.1 GCA_937995645.1 uncultured Bacteroidia bacterium | reverse complement strand
AATTCCCAAACCTTTTCCTTCATGTGCCCCTTCAATAATTCCGGGAATATCGGCAATAATAAAAGTTTTATAATCTTTATATTTTACAATACCCAAATTGGGTACCAATGTTGTAAATGGATAATCGGCAATTTCGGGTTTTGCAGCGGTAATTACAGATAATAAAGTAGATTTACCTGCATTAGGAAATCCAACCAAACCAACATCGGCTAATACTTTTAACTCAAGAATTTTCCATTCTTCTTTACCCGGTTCTCCGGGTTGTGCATAGCGCGGAGTTTGGTTAGTAGGCGATTTAAAATGGTTATTTCCTAATCCGCCTCTACCTCCTTTTACCAATATTTTTTCTTCACCATCTTGAGTAATTTCAAATTCAATTTCACCGGTTTGTGCATCTCTGGCAATAGTTCCTAAGGGAACTTCGAGTATAATATCTTTACCATCGGCACCTTTTTTTAATGCTGAACCTCCCGGATTTCCCGGCTCTGCAATAACGTGTTTTGTGTATTTTAAGTGCAATAATGTCCATAGCTGAGCATTACCTCTGATGATAATGTGTCCTCCCCGTCCTCCATCTCCACCATCGGGGCCTCCTTTTCGCGTAAATTTATCGCGATGCAAATGCACAGAGCCTGCCCCACCTTTACCTGAACGGCAACAAATTTTTACATAATCAACAAAATTTGAACTCATATCTTAATCTACGCATCTATTTCTTTGCATATACGCTCAAAAATTTCGTCAATTGAGCCTACTCCGTGTATTTCTCTACATTTATTTTGTGCTTTATAAAAATCTTTAACGGGTGCGGTTTCTGCATTATACACATCGATTCGTTTTTGTATAACAGCCGGGTCTGCATCATCGGCTCTTCCTGATATTTTGGCTCTTTCAAGTAATCTGCGTTTTAATTCTTCTTCGGGTACTTCTAATGCAAGCATCACTTTAATGCTTTGACCTTTACTTTCTAAAAATTTATCTAATGCAGCTGCTTGTGGAGCAGTTCTTGGAAAACCATCAAAAATAAATCCTTTTGCACTGGTATGTTTGTTTACTTCGCTCTCAAGCATTTTAATGGTTATCTCATCGGGTACTAATTGACCTTTATCCATATAGCTTTTGGCTAAATTCCCCAATTTTGTTCCTCCTTTGATATTTGCTCTAAAAATATCACCGGTTGATAAATGTACCAATTGATATTTTGCAATCAGTTTTTCTGATTGAGTTCCTTTGCCGGCTCCAGGAGGACCAAATAACACAATGTTTAACATATATTCAGGTATTAAAAATTAATTAATTAAAGTGTAAATATCTCTTAGATTTCTGCCAAGTCCATCGTAATCTAAACCATATCCCACTAAAAAATTATTGGGAACTTCTATTCCAACATAATCAATTGGAATTGCTTTTTTATAAGCCTTAGGTTTATAAAGCAAACTTGCTGTTAAAAGCTTGCCGGGATTTTTAGGTTTTAATATGGCATGTAATTTTTCAAGGGTATTTCCTGTATCTACTATATCTTCTAAAATTACTACTGTTCTGCCTTCAATATTTTCATATAAGCCTATCAATTCATTTACTGTTCCGCTAGACTGTATTCCTCCATGGTATGATGATAATTTAATAAAAGAAATATGGCAAGGAATAGTTATGTTTTTCATTAAATCGGCTGCAAATAAAAAAGAACCATTTAAAACACATATAAATATTGGCTGATCATCTTTAAGATCGTTTGAAATTTGCGCGCCTAATTTTTCAATGGCTTTTAAAATTTCTTTCTCCCCTATATAAATTTTAAAAGATTTATCTTTTAACGTTATAATATTTGACATGTAATAAAATTTAAAGATGCAAAAGTAGCTATTTTAAGGGAAATATAGAATTTAAAAGGCTAAGTGTAGATAAGATTAATTACTTATTGTAGATTTTGAAATTGTATCAGCTTATTTTTTTTGGGGGTAATCACTAAGGTTTGGGATGTCTAGCCAACTTATTCAAATTTTCATTAGATTCTAAAAAAGCCCATCATAGTGATGGGCTTTTTATAAGTGGGAGCAACAGGATTCGATCCTGTGACCCTCCCGACTTATAAGTCGGGATGCTCTGAACCAGCTATTTTATTCTTTTGTAATTAGTTGCTCAATCAGCTTTCTGCTCTTCCAGTTTTTTATCTGTTTCTCTCTGTTAAGTGCTTCTTCTTTTGTAGAATATGCTTCCGAATATTTTAATTCCCAATCTGCAATTCCTCCTGTAAATCCCTTATGATTTGTATTGTGTTTTCTAATTCTTTCTTCTATAACATCAGCAGTATAGCCAACGTAATACTTATCTTTTTTGGACGAATAAAGGATATAAACAATAAATTTCATGGCATAAAAAAGCCCCGCATTTTTGCGAGGCTTTGTGGGAGCAACAGGATTCGATCCTGTGACCCTCCCGACTTATAAGTCGGGATGCTCTGAACCAGCTATTTTATTCTTTTGTAATTAGTTGCTCAATCAGCTTT
>CALKJP010000163.1 GCA_937995645.1 uncultured Bacteroidia bacterium | reverse complement strand
AAGAATTGATTTTAGAATTTATTAGAAATTCTAAAAATGGGATTATGCGTGGACTTTCAAACGATTAAAAAAAATTATAAATTATTGAATGCAGATTACACTCAGTGATATAGGTAAAAGATATAATTCAGAATGGATTTTCCGACATATTAATTACAAAATTACTTCAGGTGAAAAGTACGTTTTGCTGGGAGGAAATGGATCCGGTAAATCCACTTTACTCCAAATAATTGCCGGAAATTATTTACCAACAGTCGGAAAAATTCAATACTACAATCAACAATCGGAAATATCATCCGAAGATATTTTTAAGCATTTAACTATTGCTGCCCCTTATCTTGAATTGTTTGAAGAATTTACCTTGCCGGAATTAATAGCTTTGCAAAAAGAATTTAAACCATTTCTGCTATCTGAAAAAGAAATTTTGGAAGTATCAGAATTAAGTCATTCAAAAAGTAAACCCATTAAATATTTTTCATCGGGTATGAAACAACGAGCCAAAATTACCTTGGCTGTACTTGCAGATGTTCCTTTACTTTTGCTGGATGAGCCTACATCAAACCTCGATCATAAAGCCATACAATGGTATGATAATTTGGTAAAACAATTTGCATTGCATAAAACCATTATAGTTGCATCCAATAAACAAGAGGCAGAATACTCTTTCTGTTATAATTTTTTAAGTGTAGAAGATTTTAAAAAATAAATCTTCCAAGCAGAAAAATTGCACTGGTTATAATTGCAATACCAACTAAATTCAGCCAGATACCAATACGAATCATGTCTTTCGATTGAACTAATTCTGTTCCAAATACAATGGTATTAGGAGGCGTTGCAACTGGTAACATAAATGCATAAGAAGCCGAAAAAACTACAGGAACCATAATGATTAACGGACTTATATCGGTTGATTTTGCCAATGCCATTAAAATTGGCAGCACCAAATAAGTAGCAGCTGTGTTGGAAGATATTTCTGTAAAAAAAGTCATAAACGAACATAAAATTAAAACCATTACTATCGGATGAATACCTTCAAGTCCTTTTAAATTCTCTGCAAGCCAATCCGATAAGCCTGATGCTGAAATGCCTTTAGCTAAAGCAAAACCGCCACCAAAAAGAAATAATATACCCATGGGTATTTTCTTCCCTTCTTCCCATGTTAATATATGTTCATTTTTACTCGAAGGAATTAAAAATAATACCGAAGCCATAAGCATGGCAACAGTGCTGTCGGTTATAAATTTACTTTCAGGAAATAAATTACTCCAGCCTTTTATTTCAAATGTTCCAAGCTCAAAGTTTTCTCTGAAAAGCCATAATAAGATGGTAATTAAAAATACCACCGATACGGTTATTTCTTCTTTAATCATCTTACCTAGTTTATCATATTCCTGCTGACAATAATAAAGACTTACATTGGCAAGTTTCAGATTTTTTAATAAAAGCTTTTTAAAAAGAAAATAAGCAATAATTAAAAATATGGCAGAAACCGGTAATCCAAACATCAACCATTTGGCAAAACTCATAGCAGGAAGTTCCGGGAAATTTTCATTAAAAAATCCCATAAAAATAATATTGGGTGCCGTACCCACTAAAGTTGCCGTACCACCAATTGATGAAGCATAGGCTATTCCAAGCAATAATGCGGTTGAAAAACGTAGAAATGATTTTTTATCATCGCATTCAAATTGTTTTACAATAGAAAGTGCTGCGGGTAAAAGCATCATTGTTGTTGCAACATTAGATATCCACATAGAAAGAATGTAGCTCGAAAGCATCATGCCTATCAAAATTTTATGAGGTTCAGCGCCAATGGCCAGCATAATTCGTAAAGCAATACGTTTATGTAAATTCCATTTTTCAATAGCAAAAGCAATTAAAAAACCTCCGGTAAACAGAAATATAATCTCATTAGCATAAGCTGGTGCAATTTCGCGCATATCCATTATTCCTAATATTGGAAATAAAGAAAGCGGAATAAGTGCAGTAAAGTAAATGCTAAAAGCCTCTAAAATCCACCATGTGCCCATAAGAGCTACAACAAAAGTAGTTTTAGCCATTAATTCATTTCCGGTATTTTTTAGCATCAATGAATATAATAATGCTCCAATTGCAGGACCGGCAAGTATTTTTAATGGATTATTATAGTTTTTTATGAACTTCATTCTTGTTTTGAAGAAAGATTATTGCGCAGATTTTTATATTCTTTTAAATATACTTTTATATTCCCTACAAGTATTTTGGATTCAATATACAAAGGAATTTTATTTAAATCGTCAGTTACATAAACTTTCATGTGCTCACCTGATTTAAAAATAGTACCTTCAATAAGCATGGCGCTAAATTTTATACAATTAAATGTTCCCAGATAGGGGCTGGTATATTTTTCTTTTCCTAAGTATCGAATAAAAATTTGATGCACCTCATTATCCAGAAAAATTTTAACCGGAATTGTATCATTTACTTTATAACTGCTAAAATCAATATTTCTGGAGTAATAAATCAGCGAAAGCACATCAAATGTACAATCAGATAGGGCTATGGTATCGCGCTTGGCTTCTTTATTGCCTTTTTTTAGGTAGGTATAAACCTTGTTTTTAGATGGAAAAAATAAATTCTCTTCATAATAATAATTTCCACCTTCGCTAACATCTCTGATAAATCGAATTGGCTTTAAAGTTGAGCTATCGGTATAGGTTTCGTAGCGGTCGTTTACTTTAAAAAACCAATCGTATTTTGGATAAGTGCTACCTATGCCTTTGTAATTAAAATAAGTTTTGCCCAGCCATTCTTTATCGTTTACACTAAACGTAACCTTTCCCGCTTCAGCCCAAAAAGGCCCCCAGTTATATTCTATATGATAGCTTAATTCTTCGCCTGGTTTAAATGCTTTGTTTGTTAAATTACAGGATTGTCCTAATAATAAATAAGTATTAAATAAAAATATGGAAATTAAAAAGATAAGAAAAGGCATACAATCTAAAATTTCAGCAATACATTGTATAAAGATAATACGCAATTTGTTACTTTAGTTGAATAATTAATGCATCATTTAAAAAAATATCTCGCTTTGTTACTACTGATAATTTTCTGCAGCAATAAAAATTATGCTCAGAAAATAGACTCATTATTACAATCACTTCATAGAGCTAATGGAATTGATAAATCTCTTATATATACTGAACTTGCTTGGTTAACTAAAGATACCAATTATACA
>CALKJP010000162.1 GCA_937995645.1 uncultured Bacteroidia bacterium | reverse complement strand
ATTGATAATGGCGGGATAGAATACGCTACCAAAAAAATGATGGAATATAAAAATTCAGCTTTGGAAATTCTGCATTCTTTCCCCGATAGCGATGCGCGTAAATCTTTAGAGTTACTTGTAAATTATACCATTGATAGAAATAAGTAACGTTAGATTAGTTGAAATTAATTAAGATTTATTGTGGATATGAAAACTTTTATTTCTATGAAAAATGTATCTAACATAATTTTGATGCTTATATTTTTATTTGCTATTTCGTGCAAACAAAGTGAGCAGAAAAAAGAAACGACTGTTCCTGAAAAATCTTCTTATAAAGAAGTTGAGGAATTTCCGAGTGGGCCTGATATGGTGATACAAAAAATCTATTATCCATCAGGACAATTAAAGGCAGAAGGTAATCTGAAAAATGGTTTGAAAACCGGTGTTTGGTATTCGTTTTACGAAAATGGTTTGCCTTGGAGCGAAACCGAATTTAAAGATGGTGTGCGTCATGGTTTATCGGTATCGTGGTACAAAAACGGTCAAAAACGCTACGAAGGTTATTTCAATAATGGTGTAGAAAGCGGTAAATGGACTTACTGGGACGAAAACGGAAATCTACAGCAAGAAATTCAGTACTAATTTCTAATTAAATAATTTGATTTAAGAAATTGCTTTGTTGAATGTTAATGTCTTAATAGCTCAATAGCTATTTCTTTTCAGTTTTCATTATTCCCCTTTTTAAAACATAAATTTTGTATATTTAGTAACTCATTATTCCACATTGATAAAAAAAGAAACCATAGATACTATTTTGCAAACTGCTCGAATAGAGGAGGTAATAAGCGATTTTGTTTCTCTAAAACGCAGAGGCGCTAATCTTCTGGGTCTTTGTCCATTTCATAATGAAAAAACACCATCGTTTACCGTATCTCCAAGTAAGGGAATATACAAATGTTTTGGTTGTGGCGCAGCAGGAAATTCTGTAAATTTTGTTATGGATCATGAGCACCTTACCTATCCTGAGGCATTAAAGTATCTTGCCAAAAAATATCAGATAGAAATTGAAGAAACCTACGATAAGCCAGGTATTGAGGAACAACATGCACAAAACGAAAAAGAAAGTTTATTCGTAGTTTCTTCGTATGCTGCCAAATGGTTTTCAGATCAATTATGGAATACAGACGAGGGACGATCTATTGCATTAGGCTATTTCAGAGAAAGAGGTTTTACCGATGATAGTATAAAAAAATTTGAGTTAGGATTTAATCCCGATGGCTGGGATGTATTTGTTCAAGCCGCTTTTAAAGATGGCTATAAAGAAGAGTATTTGATAAAATCAGGACTTTGCATAAAAAATGATAAAGGAAAATTATTTGATCGTTTTGCCGGAAGAGTTATTTTTCCAGTACATAATCTAAGCGGGCGTGTAATAGCTTTTGGAGGACGTACGCTCAAAACCGATAAAAAAGTTGCTAAGTACATTAACTCTCCCGAAACAGATATTTACCATAAAAGTAATGTGCTTTATGGAATGTATTTTGCCAAAAAAGCAATTTCGCGAGAAGACAATTGCTATCTGGTAGAAGGATATACCGATGTTATTTCTCTGCATCAGGCAGGAATAGAAAATGTAGTTGCATCATCAGGCACATCGCTCACAACCGAGCAGATAAAACAAATAAAACGATATACACAACACATTACTATTTTGTATGATGGCGATGCAGCGGGTATTAAAGCTTCGTTTAGGGGTATAGATATGATTTTGGAACAAGGACTATCAGTTAAGGTGCTTTTGTTTCCTAACGGAGATGATCCGGATTCCTTTGCCCGAAGACATAGTGCGGAAGAAATAAAAGCCTTTGTAAAAGCCAATGCTAAAGACTTTATTCGTTTTAAAACCTCATTACTATTTGAAGAAACTAAAGAGGACCCTATAAAAAAAGCTGAACTTGTTAAAGATATAGTTCAGTCTATTTCGTTGATTGCCGATGGTATTACACGATCTGTGTATATACGCGAATGTGCCGTATTGCTGAATATGGATGAGCAGGCATTACTAAACGAATTAAATCGCATTCGGAGAAATGCTCTGAAAAAAAACACAAACGATGTTCAAACAATAGAAAATCAAACCGCTGATTTAATTGTACCATTAGAACAGCCGCGCGAAGAAATTTTGTCAGATATTTATGTAGAACGCGAAGTGATAAGGGTGCTAATTAATTACAGCCATAGTCCCAAGAAATTAGAAGTAGAAGGAGAAGACGGAGAGAAACAAATTATTGAAACTACGGTTGGAGCGTATTTACTGCATTGCTTAGAGGAAGACGGTATTATATTTCAAGACAAAGTTTGTAATCAAATTTTAGAAATATATAAAGAACATCTGGAAAAGGATCAATTACCTAATGAATCTGTTTTTATTCATCATACAGATGAAAATATACGAAAGTTTGTAATTGATTTATTGGCAAATCCTTATCAGTTAAGCGATTGGAGCAGACACCGAATTTCAGTAAACACTGAACAAAATGATTTAGACCGACTGGTAAACGGAGTTTTATACAGCATGAAAATAAGACGCATAATGCAATTAATTGCCGAAAACCAGCAAAAATTAAAAGAGGTAAAAGACGATGCAATGTTAGAAGAATTGCTTAAAGAACAAAAGCAATTACAAATTATAAAATCGCAGCTTTCGCTTATGAATGGTGGGAGAATTGTTTTAAAGTAAAATTTATATTACCTCAAACTCTAAAATACCTTTAATCAGATTTAGCGCTTTGCTCACGCTATCAACCTGTTCAAATACAATACTGAGTTTATTGTTTTGTTCTTTCATTTTGCAGGCGCGTGAATTTTTCTGTACATAGTGTAATACCTTATTAAACGCATCGCTTTGGTAGAATGGCGATTCCTGATTGCTGATAAAATAGCCAATGAGTTTATTGCTTTTCAAAACAATTTTTTCAAGACCGATTTGCTTAGCTATAATACGTAAACGAACCACATCCATCAATTCAAGGGTAGTTTTTGGCACTGGTCCGAATCGGTCTTTCAGCTTTTCTTCAAAATCTTTTATGCTCTCTTCTTTTTCAAGATTATCTAATTCTTTATACAAATGCAAACGCTCAGTAATATTCGATACATATTCATCAGGAATTAAAATTCCCATGTCGGTTTCAATCACACAATCGTTTATAAACGAAGCATTATCCATCGAAACAGGCAATACAAATTCTTCTTCAGCTTTTTCCTTTTCGGATTTAGCTATGTATTCCATGCGCATTTCTTCTTTTAATTCCTGCATGGCTTCCTGCAAAATTTTCATATACATATCATAGCCAATGTCAGAAATAAAACCGCTTTGTTCAGCTCCCAGCAAGTCGCCAGCACCACGTATATCCAAATCGCGCATGGCAATATGAAAGCCGCTTCCAATATCAGAAAACTGTTCGATAGCTTGCAAACGTTTTTTGGCTTCAGATGTTAAAACTGAAAGTGGCGGAGAAAGTAAATAACAAAACGCTTTTTTATTAGAACGACCAACACGGCCTCGCATCTGATGTAGGTCGCTTAATCCAAACATGTGTGCATCGTTTATAATTATCGTATTTGCATTTGGTATATCTAATCCTGATTCAATAATGGTTGTTGCAACTAACACGTCATAATAGCCTTCAACAAATTGCATCATTACTTCTTCCAGCTTCTCGCCATCCATTTGTCCGTGGGCAATAGCAATGCGCGCATCGGGTACTAAGCGCTGAATTATTCCGGCTAATTCAGGTAAATTTTGCACACGGTTATGTATAAAAAATACTTGTCCGCCACGCTGCAATTCATAAAGGATAGCATCACGTATTAATGTTTCATTAAAGCTATGTAATTCAGTAAGCACAGGCTGTCGGTTAGGTGGTGGAGTATTTATAACTGATAAATCTCTTGCTCCCATTAATGAAAACTGTAAAGTTCGCGGAATAGGTGTAGCGGTAAGTGTAAGCGTATCTACATTCGCTTTTATCAATTTGAGTTTATCTTTTACATTTACGCCAAATTTTTGTTCTTCGTCTATAATCAATAATCCTAAATCTTTAAATTTTATATCTTTTCCAACCAGACGATGCGTGGCTATGATAATATCAATTTTACCTTCTTCTAATTTTTTTAATGTTTCTTTTTGCTGCTTGGCAGTTTTAAAACGATTGATATAATCAACTGTGCAAGGGAGGCCTTTTAAACGTTCGCTAAATGTTTTATAATGCTGTAATGCTAAAATCGTTGTTGGAACAAGAACAGCTACTTGCTTACTATCACAAACTGCTTTAAATGCTGCACGTATGGCCACTTCTGTTTTACCGAAACCTACATCACCACACACTAATCTATCCATTGGAGCAGGCAATTCCATATCACGCTTTACATCATTAGTTGCTTTTTCTTGATCAGGGGTGTCTTCATAAATAAATGATGCTTCCAGCTCGTTTTGTAAATAATTGTCAGGAGAAAAAGCAAAGCCTTTCATGTTTTTGCGTTTGGCGTATAATTTTACCAAATCAAAAGCAACTTGTTTTACTTTTGTTTTTGTTTTTTGTTTTAAATTATTCCATGCGTTAGAGCCAAGTTTGTTTAGTTTAGGTTCAGTTCCTTCTTTGCCGGTATATTTAGCAATTCGGTGAAGGGAATGTATGCTTACATACAATATATCATTATCTTTATATATAAGGCGTATGGCTTCTTGCTCTTTACCGTTCACTTCAATTTTTTCGAGTCCTCCAAAGCGGCCGATACCGTGATCAATATGTGTTACATAATCTCCGGGATTTAAACCATATAACTCTTTTAAAGTGATAGCTTCGCTTTTTTTGAAGCCTGAATCTTTTAATTTAAATCGTTGATAGCGGTCAAAAATCTGATGGTCGGTATAACATGCAATTTTTAATTCTTTATCTACAAAGCCTTCATGAATTGGACTGTACACTATATCAAATAATTCATCATCGGCAAATTTATTTGGAGCAATGTCTTGAAAAATAGCTTGAAGTCTTTCTGCTTGTTTTATGGTATCGGCAAAAATATAGGTATTAAAACCTGCTTCTTTGTTTTTTTGCAGATTTTCGAGCAGTAGTTCAAAGTTTTTATTAAAAGTTGGCTGCGGAGCTGTTTGAAATACTAAAGTTTGAGCTGGTTGCAACATAAACTGTTGTCCAAATTCTACTACACTTTTTTCAAGCAATTGTTTTTTAAAAAATTCCGAAGTAATAAATATTTCCTTCGGCTCTAAATGTTTTATTTCTTTCGATGTTTGAACATAGGCTTTTTCGGCTTGTTCAAAAGCTTTGTCTAATCGGTCGTAACTTAGTTGTATATCCTGTATCCAAACCAAGGTGTTGTGTGGCAGGTATTCTAAAAATGAAGTGCGATGTTCTTCTGCTAACTTTTTTTGCACATTAGGTATAATACTAATGTGTTGGATGTTTTTTACCGAAAGCTGGGAAACAGGATCGAAGCTGCGTATGGAGTCAACATCATCGCCAAATAATTCTATACGATAAGGGTAATCATCAGAAAAAGAAAATACATCTATAATGCCGCCACGTATAGCGTATTGCCCCGGCTCCATCACATAATCTACCAGTTGAAAACCGTATTCCTGAAATAGATCATTTAAAAAATCAATGCTTACTTTTTCACCTACATTTAGTTTTAAGGTATTTTTTTCTAAATGTTGTGGTGTAACTACTTTTTCGCTGAGTGCATCAGGATAGCTTACAATACACAATGGTTTGTTGCTTTGATTAATAGTGCTTAAAACTTCTGTACGCAGCAATATATTTGCATTATCTGTTTCGAGTGGCTCGTAAGGTTTTTTATAGGATGTAGGATAAAATAAAATAATGTTTTCAGGTAGTAAAGTTTCTAAATCGTTTAAAAAATATGCTGCCTCTTCTTTGTCGTTTAAGATAAAGAGAAAATGATGGTTAGATTGTTTAAAAGCGGCAGCGGCAATAAATGATTTGGATGACCCTGCTACGCCTCGTAAATGAAAATAAGATACCTGCCCCGAATTGTTTTCGGATAGTTTTTTTACCGCAGGATGATGCGTATATAATTCTAAAATTTTCCCCGTTTCCATTCCGCTCCGGTTCGGGTTGCGAAGATAATTGAAACAAGCGGGATTAGGAAAATGTTTTTATTTTCTTACTTTTTTAAATATCCGTTATTGAAATCATTTTATTATTCCTGCCTAAATATTTTTTATATTAAAAAAGATTCGGCTTTTTCTACCATATTTTTCGAGCCAATAAAAAACGGAACGCGCTGATGCAATTTAGTTGGTTGAATTTCCATAATGCGTTGTTTTCCATTAGAGGCTTTCCCTCCTGCCTGTTCAGCAATAAATGCTAAAGGATTACATTCATATAACAAGCGTAGTTTTCCGTCAGGAGCTTTTTTAGTACCCGGATAAATGTAAATTCCGCCTTTTAATAAATTACGGTGAAAATCTGCAACTAAAGAACCTATGTACCTTCCGGAATAAGGACGATTGGTAGCTTTATCTTCTTCTTGACAATAAGCTATATATTTTTTTACCCCTTCTTCGCATTGATTGATATTTCCTTCATTAATGGAATAAATAGTTCCGTCTTCCGGAATTTTAATATTTGGATGCGATAAACAAAATGTACCAAGCGAGGGGTCTAAAGTAAACCCATTAACACCATGTCCGGTAGTATAAACCAACATAGTTGAAGAACCATAAACAATATATCCCGCTGCTACCTGAGCCGTTCCTGGTTGTAAAAAATCTTCGATACAAACCGGTTTGTTTTCATCTAATCTTCTGTATATAGAAAAAATGGTCCCGATAGAAACATTCACATCAATGTTTGAAGACCCATCTAAAGGGTCAAACAAAACAATATATTTCCCCTTTTTAGAAGTTTCGTTATTAAAAACTACTATATCCTCGTTTTCTTCAGATGCTATGGCACACGCCTCACCTCTTGCTTTAAGTGCATAAATAAACTGATCGTTGGCATATACATCTAATTTTTGTTGTGTTTCTCCTTGAATATTTTCTGTTCCTGCTGCGCCAAGTATATCGTAAACCAAACCGGCTTTATTTACTTCGCGATTAATTACCTTTGCTGCAAGACGTATAGCACTTAGCAAATTAGACAACTCGCCTTTAGCATATTTGAATTCGTTTTGGCGCTCTATAATAAATTCGCCAAGGGTAGTAATTTTAGCCATAAAAGTCAGTATTTTTTTACAAATTAAAGCGTTTTTTCTTTATTATATTACGTTAAAGCTAATTAGCAATATTTTTTTTGATATATAAAAAAGCCCGTTTTAAACTGTTAAATTTGTAATATGAGTATCCAATTACGACAAGCACAAAAAAATGACATTCCGGCTATTATTGATTTAATTAAAGAATTGGCGTTGTATGAAAAAGCTCCTCACGAAGTAACAATAACACAAGAAATGCTGGAGCGAGACGGTTTTGGAGAACATCCCTTGTTTTGGGTAATACTGGCAGAAGAAAACAATGAAGTTTTGGGGATGTCATTTTATTACATCCGCTATTCTACATGGAAAGGCCCTTGCCTATATTTGGAAGATATTATTGTGAAAGAGTCGCAAAGATGTAAAGGTATTGGTAAATTATTAATGGATGCTACTATTGAAAAAGCAAAAGAAATGAAAGTTGCCTTAATGGTTTGGCAAGTGCTTGATTGGAACGAACCGGCAATAAATTTTTATAAGAAATACAACACGGAATTTGATGGTGAGTGGGTAAATTGTAAGTTAAGATTTTAATTTTCAGTATGCAATTTTCAGTATGCAATTGGCAGTATGCAATTGGCAAAAAAATAAAAAATGGATTTTAAAGATTTAGCAGTTTATAAAAAAGCATTTGACTTGTCGATGAAAATATTTGAGATAAGTAAATCTTTCCCAAAGGAAGAAACCTATGCTTTAACAGATCAAATAAGGAGATCCTCCAGGTCTGTTTGTGCTAATATTGCAGAAGCCTACAGAAAAAGAATTTATCCGGCACATTTTATTTCAAAAGCAAGTGATGCTGATATGGAAAATGCAGAAACACAAGTTTGGATTAGTTTTTCTTTAGCTTGTGGATATATTACAGAGAGCCAGTTTAAAGAGCTGATGGATTATTCTGCTGAAATAGGAAAACTTATAAATCATATCATTAAAAAACCTGAAAAATATGTTTAAAAAGTCAATTTCAAAATATTGCAAACTGCAAACTGTTAACTGCCAACTGAACTAGTATGAAAATTTTCAAATTTGGAGGGGCATCGGTAAAAGATGCGGAAGGGGTAAAAAATCTTGCAAAAGTTTTATCGCGTTACAGTGATGAAAAAATACTGGTGGTAGTTTCTGCAATGGGCAAAACCACCAATGCACTTGAAAGAGTTGTAAAATCCTATTTTTTTAAAAGCGATGATACCTTTTCTATTTTGCAGGAAGTTAAAAATTATCACTATGAAATTTTAAACAAACTTTTTGCTGATAAAAACCATCCGGTTTTTGATGAGATAAATAATACCTTTGTAGAAATAGAATGGGCTATTGAAGATGCCCCAACAGGAAATTTCGATTATGAATACGATCAGATTGTAAGCATGGGCGAAATTCTTTCCACTAAAATTGTTGCAGCATATTTATCTGAAATTGGTGTTCAAACATCATTATTAGATGCACGCGATGTAATTAAAACCGACAATACCTATCGCGAAGGTAAAATAAATTGGGAACAAACAGAAAAACTTGCCAATAAATTAATTCCTGAATCATTTACCAAATATCAGGTAATTATTACACAAGGATTTATTGGGAGCACTTCCGAAAATTTCACTACTACGCTAGGGCGCGAAGGTTCTGATTACACCGCAGCTATCTTGGCATGGTGTTTAAACGCTCAGGATGTTACCATTTGGAAAGATGTTGCCGGAGTAATGAATGCCGACCCTAAATGGTTTGACAATACAATAGTTATTGACCAAATTTCATATAACGATGCCATTGAGTTAGCCTATTATGGAGCAAGCGTTATACATCCCAAAACCATTCAACCCTTACAGAATAAAAAAATTAAACTGTTTGTAAAATCATTTATTAATCCCGATTTAAAGGGAACCGAAATAAGTGATTGGCAAAATCCATTACCTATACCATCTTTTATTTTTAAGGTAAATCAGGTATTGATTTCTATCATGCCCAAAGATTTTTCATTTATTGCCGAAGAAAATTTAAAAGATATTTTCGAACTGTTCTCATTGCACAGAGTAAAAATAAACGTAATGCAAAATACCGCTATAAGCTTTTCGGTATGTGTAGATGACGATGAGATACGAATACCAAAACTGATTTGCGATTTGCAAAAATCATTTAAGGTGTTGTATAACAAAAACCTTGAGCTTGCTACCATACGCCACTATAATCAAGAAACGATAGAGCGTGTTTCGATTGATAAAGAAATTTTGTTAGAATTAAAAAGCAGAAATACCGTTCAACTGGTGATGAAAAATAAATAAACGATGCAAAAAGTATTATTGATAGATACCGTTCATCCGGCAATTAATGAATTGTTAAGAAAAAAAGGAGTTTTGTGCGAATTGGATAATACATCTAAAAAAGAAGAAATTCTTTCTAAAATTCAGAATTATATCGGTATTGTAATTCGTAGTCGTTTTAAAATTGAAAAAGATTTTTTAGATAAAGCAAAGCATTTAAAATTTATTGCTCGTGCCGGAGCAGGAATGGAAAATATTGATGTACCTTATGCCGAATCGCTTGGGATAAAATGCATACATGCACCAGAAGGAAATCGTGATGCAGTTGGAGAACATGCTTTGGGTATGTTGTTAATGCTTTTTAATAATTTAAAACGTGCAGATGCAGAAGTAAGAAAAGGAGTTTGGAAACGCGAAGAAAATCGTGGACATGAGCTGAAAGGTAAATCTGTAGGAATAATTGGATATGGAAATATGGGAAGTGCTTTTGCACAACGTTTAAAAGGTTTTGAGGTCGAGGTTTTAGCCTATGATAAATACAAACAAGATTTCGGAAATGAATTTGTAAAAGAAGCAACGTTGGAAGAAATATTTGAAAAATCAGATGTTTTGAGTTTACATATTCCGCTAACAGACGAAACCACATATATGGTAAATGCTAAATTTTTAAACTCATTTAAAAAACCCATTTATATTATCAATACAGCTCGTGGCAAAGTGTTAAATACCGCAGATTTAGTTGATGCAGTTGAAAATAAAAAAGTGTTAGGAGCCTGTTTAGATGTATTAGAATATGAAAGTGTATCGTTTGAAAATATAAATGCCGATAGTTTCCCCGAACCATTTAAATATTTAATTAAAAGCGATAAAGTTATTCTTTCGCCACATATTGCAGGTTGGACATTTGAATCACACAAAAAAATTTCAGAAATACTTGCACAAAAAATATTACAAGTAGTATATGCAAAATAACCGCCCACTCATATTTTTTTATGTGCTGGTAATATATGTATTGCTGCAATTTGTATGGTGGGCATATCTACTCTTTAATTTAAACAATGAAATTCATCTATTAAAACTTGAATTAATTGCAAATCGTTTTTCAAGCATCGAACAAATTACCTCACAGCAAGAAGAATTAGAAGGAAAACTTCGAATACGTTGGATAATGATATTGGGCGAAGGAGCTGTATTTTTATCGCTGCTTACATTCGGAATTTATAGAGTAAGAAAAACATTTAAGCAAGAAATTCAATTATCGCGCCAGCAACAAAATTTTTTACTTTCGGTAACACACGAGCTTAAAACACCTCTTGCATCAAATAAACTTTTTTTGCAAACCTTAGAAAAACACGAATTACCAAAAGACAAACAAGTTGAAATAATTAAAAAAGCCATATCTGACGTTGAAAGGCTAAATGGCTTAATTGATAACATTTTGCTTTCTGCTCGTATTGAAAACGGAGAAATGTTGCTAAACAAAGAAACATATTATTTATCGCATGCTGTACATCAGGTAGTTGAAAATTCCGGTCAGTTGTCATTTTTAAAAAACAGAATTAATATTCAAACATTAAATGACGCCAAAGTTGAAATTGATAAAAATGCTTTTTCGTCCATACTTTTAAATTTAGTAGAGAATGCCTTAAAATATTCCCCGGCAGAAAGTAACATTCAAATAGAGATTGATAAAAAAGAAAATAAAGCTATATTAAGAGTGAAGGATAAAGGCATAGGTATGAACGAGTATGATAAAAGGCACGCTTTTGATAAATTTTACCGAAGCGGTAGCGAAGAAACCCGTAATACGAAAGGTACAGGACTTGGGTTATATATAGTTAAAAATCTGTTACAATGGCATCATGCTACTATTCATATTTATAATAATCAACCCAAAGGAAGTATCTTTGAAATTCAATTTCCGATAAAATAAATTACCATGAGCAAAAAAGTAGTTTTAATAATACTTGACGGATGGGGCATAGGCGATAAATCAAAATCAGATGCCATATCACATTCGAAGAAACCTTTTTTTGATAGTTTGATTGCAAACTACCCAAACGCTACCTTACTAACCTGTGGCGAAAATGTAGGTTTGCCCGAAGGTCAAATGGGAAATTCAGAAGTTGGTCATTTAAATATAGGTGCAGGAAGAATTGTATATCAAGATTTAGTAAAAATTAATTTAGCCATTCGCGATAAAAGCATAGAAAAAAATATAGCACTCAACAATACTTTTGATTATGTAAAAGCAAGCGGAAAGAAATTACATTTAATGGGCTTAGTTTCTGAGGGTGGCGTGCATTCTTCGCAAGAGCATTTACACACATTGTGCGATATTGCAAAAGCAAGAGGCATTCAAAATGTATTTATTCATGCATTTACCGATGGGCGCGATACCGACCCAAAAAGCGCTTATGGATTTATTGAAAAATTAGAAGCTCATTTAAAAAATTCAAGCGGAAAAATTGCATCAATTGTTGGCCGCTACTATGCAATGGATAGAGATAAACGTTGGGAGCGCGTAAAATTAGCCTATGGTTTGTTGGTGCATGGCGAAGGAGAAAAACATCAAAATCCATTAGAAGCCATTCAGCATTCTTACAATAATGGAGTAACCGATGAATTTATTAAACCCATTGTGATAGTTGATGAACAGGAAAAACCGCTTGCTAAAATAGAAGAAGGAGATGCAGTAATCTGTTTTAATTTCAGAACCGACAGATGTCGCGAAATTACCATGGCGCTTACCCAACAGGCTCTTCGTGAATACAACATGCACCCGCTAAATTTATATTATGTAACCATGACTAATTATGATGCTACGTTTAAAAACATACATATTTTGTTTGATAAAGATAATTTAAGCATGACGTTGGGTGAAGTATTATCAAAAGCCGGGAAGAAACAAATACGCATTGCCGAAACAGAAAAATATCCACACGTTACCTTTTTCTTTTCAGGAGGAAGAGAGCAAGAATTTGAAAATGAAAAACGCATTTTAATTCCATCACCCAAAGTAGCTACTTATGATTTACAACCCGAAATGAGTGCACAAGAAATTGCCGATGCCATAGTACCTGAACTAAAAAACAAATGGCCCGATTTTGTATGTTTGAATTTTGCAAACCCCGATATGGTTGGCCATACAGGTGTATATGAAGCTATTCAAAAAGCCATTGAAACCGTTGATAAATGCTTAAAACAAGTTGTAGCATGTGGTTTGGAAAACAACTATTCATTTGTGATAATTGCTGATCATGGAAATGCAGATGTAGCCATAAATCCTGATGGTTCGCCCAATACAGCACACAGCTTAAATCCTGTTCCTATAATTATTATTGATAATGAAGTTAAAAGAGTAAAAGATGGAATTTTGGCCGATGTTGCACCAACAATTTTGGATTTATTAAGAATGCCACAACCTAAAGAGATGACAGGAAAAAATTTGGCGAGTTGATTTAAAAACTTATTTTTAATTCTTAATTAAAACTTTTCGAATTGAATTACAGCAAAATAAACTGGGCTTTAGTAGTGCCAATGGCTAATGAAGAAGCCGAATTTGACATTTTTATTAAAGAGATTCAAAAAGTATTAAATAAACTTGGCTCCGGCAAGGTTTATTTAATTACTGATACCGTTTCAAAAGACCGCACCACAGAACTTTGCAATCAACTTTCAGAAAAAGATAAGCGCTTTGTAAGTGTATTTGCTCCGGAAAACAAAAATGTAGTAGATGCCTATTTGCGTGGATATAAAGAAGCCTATAATAACGGCCATGAGTTTATAATTGAAATGGATGCCGGTTTGTCACACAATCCAAATACAATACCTGAATTTTTAAAAGCCTATACTGAAGGCTATGAATGTGTGTTTGGAAGCCGATTTGTAAAAGGAGGCTCTATGGGTGATTCGCCTTTTAAAAGAAGAATACTTTCTATCGGAGGAACATTTTTATCTAACACATTACTTGGCACCAAATTAAAAGATATGACTTCAGGATATCAAGGCTTTACACGTGAAGTCGTTGGTAAATTAATTGCTTATCCCTTAATGTCGAAAGCGCATTTTTATCAAACAGAGGTGCGGTATTTATTCCGAAAAAGAAAATGGAAAGAAATCCCAATTTCTTATAAAGCCCCTTCACCAAGGGTTTCAGACAAGGCCATTAAAAATTCGTTTGAGGTTTTATGGGTACTTTTCCTTAAAAGAATTACCTTTAAACCAATATCGCTTTAATTTATGCAAACAGCACTAGTTATTACATCTATTGCATCACCCAATAAAGTTTTAAAAACCTTTGCCAATCTTTGCAAAGAGAAAAATATTCATTACATCATTATTGGAGATACCAAATCTCCTCAAGATTTTCATTTAGAAGGCTGCGATTATTGGAGTGTAGAGCGCCAAAAAGAATTAAAAAACCCTTTTGTAGATTTAGTTCCTTACAGACACTATGCACGTAAAAATATCGGCTACCTTATTGCCATGCAAAATGGTGCAGAAATAATAGTAGAAACCGATGATGATAATTATCCATACGACAGTTTTTTAAATTTTTATCCGAAAGAATTAAACGTTTCTTCCATTGCTGCAAAAAATCAATGGTTAAACATTTATGAGTATTTTTCGGATGAACGAATATGGCCAAGAGGTTTTTCACTGGCGCATATTCAAGATGGGAAAAATGGAGAGATGAAAAAAGAGCAATTGTTTAATTGCCCTATACAACAAGGCCTTGCAGATGAAAATCCGGATGTAGATGCTATGTATCGTTTATCGTATCCTTTACCCATAAATTTTAAACCGAAATTAAAATTTGTGCTTGATAAAAATACCTGGTGTCCTTTTAATAGTCAGAATACCGTTTGGTACAAAGAAGCGTTTATACTCATGTATTTGCCGGCTTATTGCAGTTTTAGAATGACCGATATATGGCGCAGTTTTGTAGCACAACGCATTGCATGGGAAAATAACTGGAATATTTTATTTTATTCGTCCACCGTATGGCAAGAGCGTAATGAGCATAACCTGATGAAAGATTTTGAAGATGAAATACCCGGATATCTTAATAATCATAAAATAATTAACGAATTACAAAATCTGCAACTTAAGCCGGGAGCTGCTAATATGTCGGATAATTTATTAAAATGTTACGACCAACTAATTTCTATGCAATTAGTTGGCGAAGAAGAAATGCTTTTATTAAAAGAGTGGATTAAAAATTTTTAGTTTATGCAAAACCTCTATAAACTTATCCCATGGTTTATTGCAGCATGGCTCCTCTTAATGTTGGCTTCACTAAAATTCGGCTACTTAGATTTGTTTTTTTGGGCAGCAAAAAATGCTCAAGTGCAAGGCATAGATTATTTTGCTTTACCCAAATCGTTCTTGAATTTGCTTGAAGGTCGTAGCGCTTTCGATACTTGGGGAGGTACCCCTTATGGACCTTATGCAACATGGTATCTGGGGCATCCGGCATTTTCAGTTTTTGTCATGTTTTGGTTTTCGTTTTTTTCTCCATGGATGAGTTATGCATTATTTGTTGTGTTTTCACTATTGTTATTGATAGGTTCAGCACATTATTTTTCTAAGTTAGCAACTAACAAAAATGAAAAAGTGATGTCATATTTTTTATTGATCTGTGCGTTTCCTGTTTATTGGATGTTGTATGTAGGCAATATGCACGCTCCATTAGTATTGGCAATGTCCTTACTGTTAATATCCATTTATGAAATACTTTATGATATTGATCATAAAAGCGCACGTAAAAAATTATTGGCAGCTTTATTAATTTCTTTTTTTTCTAAACCCATAGTTATTTTAATGCTCCCTGCTTTGATCATGGTTAAAGAAACAAGAAATACAACTTTCAAAGCGCTTGGAATATACACATTCGTTTCAATATTATTTATTGTTGTTCCAACATTAAATCCCGAAGGTATAGGCATGGCGCGATTGCTGAATACCATGTTTGATTTCGATTTTATTAAACAAAACATGAACATTTATAAAAACAATTTTGTGTTGAACGAATACATGAAGGATAATGCTATTCACTGGCTTAATCTGATTGCGCAATCAGAATATCGTTTAAACCATATAGAAGTTTTTTCTTTACCCGTTTTTGTAGATAGTGCTTTGGGAAAACAAATACCTGCAAGTTGGTACAAATGGCCAATTCATATCTCTCTGCTTTTATCTCTTACATTATTTTTTATAAATGATAAAAAAGCACGTTTAACAGCGCTTATGCTACTATTATCTGCTATTTCACTTACATTTTATTTAAGTTATAACACCGTTTGGGAATATCAATACGCCTCCTTAATGCCGGTAGTTGCGTTTTTTTATTTTTTAAGAAATAAGGGTGTTTTTTCTAAGCTAGAATGGACATTAATTATTGTTTGCAGTGCTTTTTTCTATTTACCAAGCTTTTATTTTATTCTTCCCCAAAAAGAAGTGTACAATTTATCGGAATTTAATTTAATACGCTTAAACAGGGTAATACCAGCTTTATTGCTGTTTGTTATTTTAATAATTAGAATTGTGCGAATTATACTTCCAAATTTTAAATTAAGGAAGCCTGATGTTGAAGGCTATATTAAAGGCATATTTTTTAATTAGTAGATTTGATTTTTTCTTCCATTGCCCAAGCTAAATTATTTTTAGCCAATTGAAAATTTGGGTCGAGTTCAACAGCTTTAGTACCGGCCTCAATGGCTTTATCGTAATCTTTCATTAAAGTAAAAGCTACACATAAATTATTATAAGCAACAGCATTATTAGGATTAAGCTCTATGGCTTTATTCAAATATTCAATACTTTTCTCTGGCATTTGATTATTAATATACGCAACTGATAAATCAATTAAATTGTTAAAGGTTGGATTTTCTCGCGCGTTTTTTTCAAAATCTTCAATAGTATTTTGTGTTTGTATATTAATGGCGGGTTCCTCGTTAAGTTCTTTTTTTACTTCAGTTTTAAAAATAAACAAGTAAGCTAATGGAATAATTAAAAAAATACCGATTATGATATACTGATACTTTTTAAAAAAATTTTCCATAAAAAAACAAATCAAATTTTAAAACTCAAATTTATACAAACTTGTCTTAATTTTAGCATATTTGTATAGCTAATCCTGTATAATGAAATTCTCCCGAAACCATGTGTATATTTTGTTGCTTTTAATAGCAACTACCATTACTTACAGCAATCATTTTAATAATAGTTTTCATTTTGACGATTCGCATGCAGTCGAGTCAAATGTTTACATACGCGATATAAAAAATATCCCCTTGTTTTTTAAAGACGGAACCACTTTCAGTTCATTACCGGCTAATCAATCCTATCGTCCTGTTGTTACCACAAGTTTAGCAATTGATTATTGGCTAGGAAAGGGTTATAATTTCTATTATTTTCATTTATCTACATTTATTTTGTTTTTGCTACAAGGAGTTTTAATGTTTTATCTAATACGTAAAGTTTTAACCCTTGCATGGCAAAGAGAATGGAATGATTATACAGCCTTATTTGCAACAGCTTGGTATCTCTTACACCCTGCCAATGCAGAAACCATAAATTATGTAATTGCCCGCTCTGATTCGCTTTCAACCTTATTTGTTGTGCTGGCATTTGTAATGTATATGTATTCATATGTCTCGCGCAAATATTATTTATATCTCATTCCTGTAGCTATTGGTGCACTGGCAAAGCCACCGGCAGTTATGTTTTCGCCCATGTTATTTTTTTATGTAGCTTTTTTCGAAAAGGATTTATCTATTCATGATTTTTTCTCAAAAAACTCTTTTTCTAAAGTAATAGAAACCATAAAAATTACTCTGCCATCCTTCCTTTTTACAGCATTTATATTTGTATTTATTCAAAAAATGGAACCTGATACCTGGGTACCGGGTGGAACTTCAAAATTTAATTATGCTATAACACAGCCTTTTGTTATGGTATATTATGTCGCCACATTTTTTCTCCCTGTTTCCTTAAGTGCCGATACAGATTGGAGCCCACTGCAAAGTATCAGCGACTTACGTTTTTGGGTTGGAATGATGTTAGTTGCGGGAATGATTTTTACAGCAATTTTATTTTCAAAAGATAAGCGTTTGCGCCCGATTTCGTGGGGGATAATCTGGTTCTTTTTAGCCTTGTTGCCAACTTCCAGCATCGTTCCATTAGCCGAAGTAATGAACGACCACCGATTATTTTTCCCATACATAGGCTTAGTAATTAGCGTTACATGGACAATAGCATTGTTGCTATATAAATCGAAAGAAAAAATAATGTCAAATGCATCTTATAAAATTGCTTTGCTTGCTGTAATTTTTGTTCTTCTTGGAACTTATGCTTATGGAACCTATCAGCGAAATGAAGTTTGGCGAACCGAAGAAACTTTATGGAAAGATGTAACCATTAAAAGCCCTAAAAATGGACGTGGGATGATGAATTATGGTCTTACACAAATGCAAAAAGGCAATTATGAAGTTGCTTTAAAATATTTTTTAAAAGCAGAAGAGTTAACTCCATTTTATTCCTATGTATTTATAAATAAAGCCATTTGTTTAAATGCCATGGGTAAAGATAAAACAGTGGTTGAGCAAAACTTTAAAAGAGCAATAGAATTAACTCCTAATTATTATAATGCTTATTATTTTTATGGAGATTGGTTGTTAAACAATGGAAAAATAAAAGAAGCAGCAGAAAATTTATCAATTGCCGTTCGTTTATCGCCTAATTATTTAGAAGCCCGCCATCGTTTAATGACAGCATATGCCATGTTGGGAGATTTTACCAACTTAAAAATTCTTGCACAACAAACTTTAAAAATTGTACCAAACGACCCAATAGCAACAAGATATTACAATACACAAAGTGCTGATGTAGAAATTAAAGACGAAAATTTTTATATAAACAATGGATTGATTTATTATAATCAAGGTAATTATAATGAAGCTATAAAAAATTGGGAAGAAGTTATTAAGTTAAATCCTAAAAATGAAATTGCCTACAACAATATTGGTTCTGCATATAATCTCATGAAACAATGGGATAAAGCGATACCCTATCTTAATAAAGCCTTAGAAATAAATCCTGAATTTCAATTAGCGAAAAATAATTTACAAGCTGCAATTAAAGGCAAGGAAGGTAAGTAGTTTTTGATGTACAAATTTTACAATGTGCAAATGAAAAATTAGTCTGAAATTAACAGTGTGCAGTTTGCAGTAAGCAAAAGGGATTAAAGACAAAAGAGAAAAGTCAAAGGAATTTTTGATTAAAATTCTCTCTGCGATTCTTTGCGAGTTTCTTTGAGTTCTCTGCTGTTAAAAAAATTAATCAGAAGACAGTTTACAGATGTTATATGAAATAATAGAGGTTAATTATCGAACTAAAGTTACGTGCCCGGTAAAAGTTTCGCGCTTTCCGAAAATATTTATTACATCTACAATATACACATAAACATCCGGCTTGGGTTTAGCCCCTTTATATGTTCCGTCCCAGCCATATTCGGTATTTTCGCTTTCAAAAACTAATTCGCCCCAGCGGTCAAAAATTTTCATATTAAACCATTTAATACCCATCATAACAGGGATAAATACATCATTAATTCCATCATTGTTGTAGGGCGTAAATGCGTTAGGTATAAAAACACGATACTCGGGATTTACGCGCAGCATTCCTTTAATTGTATCGGTACATCCGTTTTCGTTGGTTACAATTAATGTTGCAACATAGTTTCCGGTATCGGCATAAGTGTGGGAATAATTGTCTGTAAGTAAAATACTGTCGCCATCACCAAAATAAAGCAAGCCATTATAAGCATTTACTGATTGATTAAAGAAAGTAACATTAGGTTCAAATATTGAAACTTCCGTTGGATCAATTTTTAAACCTGCTGTTGGTTTAGGGAAAACTGTTATGTAATTTGCTTTGGTAATGGTTACGGTATCTAAACAGCCAGAAGTTGTATAGCTGGTTAAACTAACCGTATATGTTCCTGGTTGAGTATAAGTGTGTATTGGAGTTTTGTCAGTTGAATAATTTCCATCACCAAAATTCCATGTATAAAACATTGGAGTTTGAGCAACTGCCAGTTCGCTGAATTTTACCGTAAGCGGAACACATCCTTGTCGTGCCAGTGAATAAAAATCTGAAGCAATTCTCGGATATAATCTTACTTGCAACGTATCGCACTTATAGCAGCCGTTTTCAGCAATGCATAAAACTACGTTTTCAATACCAACCTGATTAAAGATTACATTTGGAACTGTTTGCAAATTCGATGTTGAAACATTGGCATTTGGTCCAAAAAACCAGTCAAATTGAGCGTCAGGTCCGTAAACACCCCCTGCTGAAAAAGTAAAATTATTATTATCAATACAAGCAGCGGTGTCCCCTAAGATTATTGGCCGCAATAACGGGTAAATTCTAAATACTTCTGTAGCTGTGTCAGAGCATGTTGGGCCAAACGCAATCAATGTAACAGTATACACTCCACTATCGGGATAGGTATATCCGGTTTGAAACAAAGTTGAAACATCGTTTGTGGTAGTAGGATCGCCAAAGTCCCAAAAATAAGAATTTGCATATTGGCTTAAATTTAGGAAATTATAGGTAAATCCATTACAAAATGTATCTTGTAAAGCTATTTGTGCAATAGCATCAGGAACAACTACTATAGTGTCTCTTAATGTATCGGAACAAATATTTTGAGTAGCAATAAGTGTTACAATATGATTGCCGGGACTATTAAAAGTTACGTTATTTATATTCGGCCCACTTGCAGTTGAAGGTGTGCCATTTGGAAATTGCCACTGAAAAGTAGCATAGGGTTCATATTGTCCGCTAACATTAAAGTTCCAGGAATTTCCTGTTAAACATTGTTCTCCGGAAGGGGCTGTAAATGAAGGGAAAAATTCTTTATAAATAGTAAATGTTTGTGTAGTAGTATCCGCACATGGACCTGGATTTACGATTAAAGTAATGGTATAAGTTCCGGTATCA
>CALKJP010000161.1 GCA_937995645.1 uncultured Bacteroidia bacterium | reverse complement strand
AAAAAGTAAACATGGAATCATGGATATTACCACTATAATCATGGTTCTTTTTAAATCAATTGCATCGCGAATATGAGCTCCATGATGAGTGGTATGATTAGGTACGAAAAGAAATGTTTCAAATCCATCGTACACCGGATATAATTTCTCTAACTTTCCGCCTTTTTCAAAATGAGGTTTTATGTTGTCGAGAAAATTCCTTAATGCTTTCATTTGTAATATTACTTTATATAGTTATGAAATCTTAATTAACACATTTCTTTCTTAATTAAATCTAAACCTTGACGTACTATTTTTTGTACATCAATTTTTGATGTACAAACAAATTCGCACAAAGCAAAGTCTTCTTCGGCTACTTCGTAAATACCAAGTTTTTCAATCAATTCAATATCTTCTACTATTATTGCTTTTAAAAGCTGTACGGGATAAATATCAAATGGAAAAACTTTTTCGTATTCACCTGTAACCACAAAAGCACGATGTTCTCCATGCAAATTGGTATCAAGGTTATATTTTTTGTGTGGCATTAGCCATGAAAAAAATGCTCTGGAATTACTTAATTTATTCAATCCCGGCTTTAACCAACCCATAAATTCGTAATAATCACCCTCGGGAATAATGGTTATTTGCGTATCGTAAAATCCTAAATATCCATCCGGTGAAACTTTTGTTCCAGTTAATACATTTCCTGATATATAGCGGCTGTTTAAAGCAATGGTGTTATCAGCCGTTATACTTTTTACAGATGCTCCTATAACTGTTTTGTAGTATTTAGGTGATTTTACTTGGGATCCTGCAAGGGCAACTACACGCGTAGCATCAAACTTGCCCTGTTTAAATAAACGACCAATAAGTAAAACGTCCTGAGGATATAAATACCAAACAATTTCACCTTTATTTATCGGATCTATGTGATGAATCTGAGTTCCAACATTTCCTGCAGGATGCTTACCACTTATTTTATTTATTTGAACACCTTTAGAATTTGTAAAAACTTTTGATGGTGTGGAATCTGCATTAATATTAAGATGTACTTTTCCTGAAGTTAATTTACAAATTGCATCCAATCCTGTTTGAAAATCTTCGCCATGACTATGAACAATAAAATCATTATCAGGAGCCAATGGGTTGGTATCAAATGCAGAAATAAAGATAGACTTAGGCATATCGTTTGGGTTTGCCATTATAGCAAAAGGGCGCTGACGTATAAAAGGCCATGCACCACTACTAAGTAAAGTTTCTAAAATTTCTTCTCTTGAAAGATTTTTAGGATCTGCTTTTTTAAATTCTTTGTATCGAATTTCTTTATCCGTCAATACTTTTATTTCTAGAATTCTTCGCTTTTCGCCTCGATTTATCTCAATAACTTCACCACTTACCGGTGAAACTACCTTGATTTTTTCATTGCTTTTGTCGAAAAAAAGCGGAGTTCCTGCCTCTACCGTATCGCCAACTGAAACAGCCAATTTTGGAGTTAAACCAAGAATATCTGTTGGTTTAATGGCAATAGTGTCGGGGTGCTGGGCATGCACCAATACTTTTTCCGCCTCGCCCAACAGGTTAATATTTAAACCCTTGGTAATTTTAACAAACTTAGACATCTTATGTACTTGTTTTGTTTAGGTAAACAGGGGCAAAATTATAAATAACTTTTAACTGACAACAATTTTATACTCTTTTTTTAATCATACTTAAATGCAAGCATTAAACACCTAAATGATTACCTTTGTTCAAAGATAAATAAAGCTGTTTCATCGAAAAAACAAGCATGTATGTTGTTAAGATTTTTTGCACTTTGTATAATTTTTTTTATACATCATTTAAGCTTTGCTCAGAAAAACAAAAAAAATCAGAAGAATATCGATTTTATTGAAGGCAAGGAGCATAAAAATGAAAGCGACAGCAGCGATTATTACAAAAAAAACTATCTACGATACGATAACTTTGCCTATCAACCCGAAATAAAAACGGTATTACTTACTTTAAAAACCGATGAACTCATGCCTCCCATTATTCGCCTTAACAGTGAAGACCAATTACTCTTGCGTTTTGACGATTTAAGTGCTGAGTTTAAAAATTTGAGTTACACCTTTATTCATTGCAATGCCGATTGGCAGCCTTCTATTCTCAGCGAAACTGAATATATGCAAGGTTTTACCGAAAACTTTATTACGGATTACACCTATTCTTTAAACACTTTGCAAAAATTTATACACTATCAAGTTGAATTTCCAAACAGTAATACACGATTAACCCGCAGCGGAAATTACATTATTTTTGTATATCAAGATAACAATAAAGAAAAACCGGTATTAACCCGCAGATTTATTTTGTATGAAGATAAAGTTCAAATTATACCTCGCGTAAAACGACCTACCCTTACACTCTACAGAAATTATAAGCAAGAAATAGATTTTACCATTAATCATAGCGGATATCCATTAATTAACCCATATAGCGATTTAAAGGTGGTGGTAATGCAAAATTTCAGATGGGATAATGCCATTACCAATTTAAAACCTTTGTTTATAAAAGGAGAAGACTTAATTTATGATTATGAAGAAGAAAATGTATTTCCCGGAAACAATGAATTCAGAAATTTTGATATTAAAAGTTTACGCTTTCAAACCGAACGAATAAACCGATATGTATTTACCGATACTGCACATCATGCCTATTTAATAACAGATGATAAACGATCATACACACGCTACTCAACCATACGTGATATTAATGGCAATTATGTAGTACGTGTGCAAGAAGGAGCTGATAATAACCGTGATGCCGATTATGTATGGGTTCACTTTAGATTAAACATGCCTTTACCACTAACAACAGGCAATCTTTATGTATTTGGAGCATTAACCGATTGGACTCTGAAGGAAGAAGCAAAACTTAAATACGATGAACGAACTGAAACTTATTACACTTCGCTTTATTTAAAACAGGGATATTACAATTATATCTACACTTTTTTAGAAGACGGTAAAACAGGAAGCGATGATACCGTAGTAGAAGGCATGCACTTTGAAACCGAAAACGATTATGGAATTTTAGTTTACCACCGACCACCCGGAAGATACTTTGATGAAGTAATAGCTTTTATTCGCTTTAATTCGATGAGTACGTTTTGATTTTTTCTTTTAATGATATTTTTGAAAAAACCGTTAAACATAGAAGTTGCTTAGGCAATTAAATTAAAAAAATGAGAATATTTTTTTTAAAACATATAGAGTGATTAGTAAACCCAATTTATGCATTAGAAATTTTCTAAAGGCATCCAGAAGGACTAACTACCTCTGATGTCACTGTTACAGAAAAAATATAACCACTGAGAACACAGAGAAACACTGAGAAAATAAACCATTAAAAACATCTCCATTGTAGTTCATTGCCATTGAAGTAAAATAAATTGGTTGAACACAAGTGCTTATTTCCATGAATTCATGGTTAAAACACAAATACAAATGCTTTGCAGTATAACCAGTTTTCCTTTTGCATAATTTGGGTTAAATTGTTACCTCTTTTGTGTATTCACCCTCAAAAAAGCGATACAAAATTATATGGCTTTTTTTATTATCGCTGCATGAGTGCTTGTATAATTTCCTGAGCTGCTTTGGGGATATTGGTTCCGGGTCCAAAGATTCCTGAAGCTCCGTTTTCATATAAATAATCATAATCTTGTTTAGGAATAACACCTCCAACAATTATCATAATATCTTCTCTGCCATATTTTTTCAACTCTTCTGCCAATTGAGGCACTAAAGTTTTATGTCCAGCTGCGAGTGATGAAACACCAACAATATGCACATCGTTTTCAACCGCTTGCTTGGCAACCTCTGCAGGTGTTTGAAATAATGGACCTATGTCAACATCAAAACCAATATCGGCAAATGATGTTGCAATAACTTTTGCTCCGCGGTCGTGGCCGTCTTGTCCCATTTTGGCAATCATAATACGAGGTCTGCGACCTTCTTTTTTGGCAAATTCGTTGGCCAATTGCTGAGCCTGTTTTAGTTCGCTGTTATTCATAACTTCTGAAGAATAAACACCTGCAATAGAACGAATGGTAGCTTTATATCTACCGTAAACCTTTTCGAGCGCATAAGAAATTTCTCCTAAAGTTGCGCGCTTACGTGCTGCATCAACTGCCAGTTCCAGCAAATTACCTTTTCCTGTTTCTGCGGCTTTGGTCAAGTTGTATAATGATGTTTGAACATCATTTTCATTTCTTTCGGCTTTTATTTTTTTTAATCGTTCTATTTGTGCCAAACGCACTTTGGTATTATCTACTTCTAAAATTTCAATATTACTTTCTTCTTCAACTCTATTAAGATTTACGCCAATTATAATGTCTTTACCACTGTCGATTCTTGCTTGTTTGCGAGCTGCTGCTTCTTCAATTCGCATTTTAGGAAGACCTGTTTCTATAGCTTTTGCCATACCTCCCAGTGCTTCAACTTCCTCGATAAGTTTCCATGCTTTTTCAACTAATTGAGCTGTTAAATATTCTACATAATAAGAACCTGCCCATGGATCAATAGCCTTACATATTTCAGTTTCTTCCTGTAAATACAATTGCGTGTTACGAGCAATACGTGCAGAAAAATCGGTTGGTAGTGCAATGGCTTCATCTAAAGCATTGGTATGTAATGACTGGGTGCCGCCAAATGCAGCCGCTAATGCTTCAATACAGGTGCGTGCCACATTATTAAAAGGGTCTTGCTCGGTTAAGCTCCAACCTGATGTTTGGCAATGGGTTCGCAATGCCATTGATTTTTCGTCTTTTGGATTAAACTGTTTCACAATTTTTGACCACAATAATCTTCCTGCACGCATCTTGGCAATTTCCATAAAATGATTCATTCCAATAGCCCAGAAAAAGGATAAGCGTGGGGCAAAATCATCAATATCTAATCCGGCTTTTATTCCGGTGCGTAAATATTCTAAACCATCGGCTAAGGTATATGCCAATTCAATATCAGCAGTTGCTCCTGCCTCCTGCATGTGATAACCCGAAATACTGATAGAATTAAATTTAGGCATGTAGCGCGAAGTGTATTCAAAAATATCCGCAATAATTTTCATGCTTGGTGCAGGTGGATAGATATAGGTATTACGCACCATGAACTCTTTTAAAATATCGTTTTGAATAGTACCGCTTAGCAATTCAGGCTTTACACCTTGCTCTTCGGCAGCTACAATATAAAAAGCCATAATGGGTAAAACAGCGCCATTCATGGTCATAGAAACCGACATTTCATTCAATGGAATCTGGTCGAATAATATTTTCATATCTTCTACCGAATCGATAGCTACACCTGCTTTTCCAACATCGCCTACTACTCGCTCGTGATCGGAATCATAACCTCTGTGTGTAGCTAAATCGAATGCTACGGATAGTCCTTTTTGACCGGCAGCTAAGTTTCTACGATAAAATGCGTTTGATTCTTCAGCAGTTGAAAATCCGGCATATTGGCGAATTGTCCATGGGCGAATGGTGTACATACTTGCATAAGGCCCACGTAAAAAAGGAGCTTTGCCTGCACCGTAATTCAAATAAGGCGATTCTTTAATATCATCAAATGTAAATACTGGTTTTAATTGAATTTGTTCCGCTGTGGTTATTTCCTGAGCATCTTTTGGCTCAAATGAAATTCCTTTTTTTAAATCTTTTAAATCAAACTTTTTTCTGCTCATATATCAATGTTATAACATCGATGAAACAATCAATTCAGTTAATGTATTTGGTTCTGATGTTGCTTTTGTATCTTTTGTAGCTATCGCTAATTCCTTATCATTTTTATTGGGGTACTTATTTACACCAATCAGTACTTTTGTATTATTACGGTATTGATCAATTAATTTTTCCGCATTACTTTCTATTTCTTTAATCATTTCTCCATTATGCAATAAAGCTTTCCATCCTCCTTTGTTTTCAATAGTACAAAATTTCTCCCATGATTTTTCAGCTAATTCATCAGTAAGTTTTTCCAAGATATATGAACCCGCAGCAGGGTCAATTACTTTATCCAAATGTGATTCTTCCGATAATATTAATGCAATATTTCGTGCTATGCGTTCAGAAAATTCGCTGGTTTCTGCACTTATCTCATCATAGGGCATAGCGCTTATTAGATTGGCTCCGCCAATAATAGCCGACATTACTTCTGTTGTTGCTCGCAGCATATTATTGTAGGCATCTTTATGGCTTTTATTGATGGTTGCCGTAAATGCGTAAACAAACAGTTCCGATTTTAAATCGTATTTATCCGTAATTGAAGCAATAAGTACACGTAATGCACGTAACTTGGCTATTTCAACAAGGTAGTTAGATCCAACAGCAAGTTGAATTTGTATAGAGCTTATTTGTTTCAGTAAATTAGCATTACTAAGCAAATTCAGGTATTCATTTACATGCGCACAGGTATAAGCCAACTCTTGAATAACATCTGCACCGGCATTCAAATAAGATGTTGCTTTAATACATAAATTACTTAAAGATGGAAAATATTTATTTGCAGATGTAATAAATAATTCAAAATCTTTCTCATCGGCAGCAATTCCTTTTACCAACTCTCTATGATAAATATCAAAACATATACTTCCTTTTAAATCTGATGTTTTGATTTTATTATTCATACACCATTCATTCAAAGCCTGAACAAATTCTACTCCCTGATTAATGGTAAAATGTATTTGTATATATTGCCACTGAATTTCATTTAAAAGCTGTTCAAAATAATCTGAACTTATATCTGCATTAATGCAATTAAAATGCAAGGCATTGGCTCCCTGCATTAGGGCTTTTAATGCTTGCTTATTAGCTTTTTCAGGGTGTAAAGCTTGGATATATTCGCAAATCCCTCTTTGTTGAGTTAATGCTACTCTTTTTCTATGTTTCGGAACTCTTATATCTTTGGCAAGATAAAAAGGTTTAAGAATGATATTATCAGAAATTTTCCAGTTTAATATTTCCGGACTTTTCCCTTTGAGTTCCTTTTCAATTTGCTTCATCCATTCTTCGCTTGAAACAG